>JAFYMA010000084.1 GCA_017556845.1 Clostridia bacterium
TACGCACTGATTATTTTTCTTATTTCATTATGTCTGCTATATTTCATATTTACCGCCTAGTTCATCTTTTTACCAAGCAAATTATAAAAACCGTCTTTTTTGATTCTGATCAGTTTTGTAACAAGCTTTGCACGCTTAACGATTATCGAAGCGTTAAACGGAATATTAATATTTTCCCTGCCGTCAAGGGTCAAATAAACCCTTACGGGATCAGGACTTTTATTTATTATCTTTATAACCGAATTCGCCGAAAAAACCATCGGACGGGAGGTGAGCGAATGTGAACAGATCGGCGTAGAAAGCAGACAAGCGAGTGAGGGATCGATAAGCGGCCCTCCGGCTGACATAGAATACGCCGTTGAACCCGTAGGCGTAGCAATTATAAGACCGTCTGCAGTATATTCAGCAACGAAAGAATCGTTGCAGTAAAGATCGAGCGTTGTAATTTTTGATACAGCACCGTTTGAAATAACAGCGTCATTTAATACACAGTATTCGTCGCCGGATTCTGTTTTAACAGACAGCATCATCCGCTCTTCTATTGAATAATTGCCGTTTATGTATTCCGAAACCAAAGCAATTTCGTCCGGATCAAGCTCCGCCATAAAGCCGACTCGACCGAAATTGATGCCAAGGATCGGAACACCGGCCGTCGAACAGCACCGAGCCGCATGCATTATCGTTCCGTCACCACCGAGAACAATCAACAATTCAGGTATACCGTTATCGGCAAATCTTTCTGGATCTGTAATTACGTCAACCCTGCAAGAAGCGTTTTCAATTATCGTTTTAAGCTTTTTTGTACAGACAAGGTCAACATCCTTGTCAGGATTAGCATATATAACTATATATTTCAAGAAAGGTGCTCCTTTCCGTTATAAATAAAAACCGCAAGATATTCGGTATTGCCATCCCCACCCTTAATAGGAGATTCAATGTAACCTTTGAGAACAAAGCCTGTAGCATCTGCCGATTCAAAAACTTTTTTTAAAGCAGACTTTCGATCGGATTCGCTTTTTACGATTCCTTTATTAGAAAGACTTTTTCTGCCCGCTTCAAACTGCGGCTTTATCAATGTGATAAAGGTCGCGCCCTTCTTCAATACGGAAGAAAGGGGTGTGTGAATTAAGGTTTGCGAAATGAACGACACGTCCATTACCGCCAAATCGAAAAGCTCTTCGGTTTCAGCGGGAGAAAGATTTCTGGCATTGAAGCCTTCAAGCTGCGAAACGCGTTCATCGCAAGCTAATTCCGAATCAAGCTGACCGTGTCCGCAGTCAACCGCAAGCACGTGCTCAGCACCTCTTTGCAGGAGGCAATCGGTGAATCCGCCGGTGGAGGCACCGACGTCAATGCAACGCAATCCGGAAACGTCTATACAAAAATGATCGAGTGCAGCTTCAAGCTTAAAACCACCTCTTCCGACAAAAGGCATAGATGAATCGTCTATTTCGATTGAAGCAGAATCAACATCAAACGACGGCTTGGTAATAATCTTACCATCAACCTTGACCGCGCTCTTTTCAATCAATTCCTTTGCCTTGGATCGACTTTTTACGTAGCCGTTTTCAAACAAAAAGAGGTCAAGTCTCATTTATTTCTGTTAAGAAGATAGTCGGCAAAATCACAAAGAACGTCCGATCCGTCAAAATCCGAAATCAACGACTTTGCCTTTTCAGTAAGCTGAGCGGCATATTCGCGTGCTTCGGGTACGGACATAAACGTAAGGAATGTGGTTTTTCCCTGCTCTGCGTCGCTTCCTATAGGCTTACCAAATATCGCTTCATCGCCTTCAACGTCGAGTATATCGTCGATTATCTGGAAGGTTGCGCCGATCAGCGATGCATACTCAACGGCCGCTTTTCTGAGCGGATGTTGAGCATCCATACCTGCGGCAATACAGCCAAGCTCACACGCACAAGAAATAAGTGCGCCCGTTTTAAGCGAATGGAGATACTTTAAGAGTTCAATCGGTATACTCTTATTTTCACTGTCCAGGTCAATCTGCTGACCTCCGATCATTCCTTTTGCACCTGCTCGCGATGAAAGGAGCTTAACCGCTTCGCATTTCAAAGCCGGAGCAACATTTTCAGATGCAAGAGCAACCTCGAACGCATACGTCAGCAGCGCATCTCCTGCAAGAAGAGCATTTGCATAACCGTATTTAACGTGAGTAGTAGGCTTTCCTCTTCTAAGCTCATCATTATCCATACACGGAAGATCGTCGTGAACAAGCGAGTATGAATGAATCATTTCAAGAGCACAGGCAAACGGCATTGCATCTTCAACGCTTCCGCCGGCCAATCTGCAAAATTCAAGGACAAGAAAAGGTCTTACACGTTTTCCCGCACCGAGTACCGAATAACGCATTGCGTCAAAAAGAAATGGGATTCTTTCGTCATCTTCATTAAGATAAGTCTGCAACGCCTTTTCGGTCAGCGCGGCATCTTCATTAATTCTGTTGCCAATCTTGTTCTGCATAACTACCGTCCTGCTTTTGCATTAAAATTTTAATCTTTTGTTCAGCATTGTCAAGCTGGGTATTACACTGTTTGACAAGCGCTGTTCCTTCTTCAAAAACAGCAAGCGATGCGTCAAGCGGAGCATTTCCCGATTCAAGAAGCCTTACTATTTCTTCAAGTCTGGCAAGAGCACCTTCAAAGGTTTCTGTATTCTTATTGGTTTCTGTCATTATTACGAATTCCTTTCACAGGTAAAGAAAACTATGCTTTATTCTTTTCGATAACCTTTCCTTTAACAGTACCGTCGGTAGTCATAAACGAAAAATCGTCACCGATATCAATATCGTCAACTGATTTGATAAGCTTTCCGTCTCCACCGAACACCGCGGAATAGCCACGCGAAATAACCGACATCGGATTTAACGCTTCAAGCTTTGCAGTAAGTGAAATAAATTTTTGCTTTTTATCACCTATAAGGAGCTTTTGAGCGGATTCCATTTCTCTGGAAAGCGTCAGTACCGTAAGTCGCCTGTCATCAACGATATAACCGGGAGAATTAAGGACACGACGTGATGAAAGCTCTTCGATGCGCTTTCTGCGAGTTATAAGATTATTGTTTAAAAGAAGAAGCATTCTGTCGGTAATATTATTGATCTTACGCTGTAATTCTGCAGTTTCAGGGACAGCAATTTCAGCAGCAGCCGATGGGGTTGGAGCGCGCATATCGGCAGCAAAATCACAGATCGTAAAATCAGTTTCATGACCGACCGCAGAAATCACAGGGATTCTTGACGCAGCAACAGTTCTCGCAAGCTCCTCGTTATTAAACGCCCAAAGATCCTCTATAGATCCACCACCGCGACCGATGATTATAACATCGGCACAGTTTAATTCATTAATAAGTCTGACACCGCGAATAAGGTCGGGAGCTGCCTCAGCCCCCTGAACCAACGCAGGATAAAGAACAACCTTCGCAAACGGAAATCTGCGCTTGGTTACGTTAATAATATCGCGGACAGCCGCCCCTGTAGGGGAAGTAATAACCCCGACTCTGGTAGGTATCTTCGGAAGTCTTCTTTTGCGTTCAGGAGCGAACAATCCCTCTGCAGCGAGTTTCTTTTTTAACTGTTCATACGCAAGATACAGTGCCCCTATTCCGTCCGGTTCAAGCTTATCACAGTAAAAGACGTACTGTCCGTCACGAACAAAAACACTTACTCTTCCGTGAGCAAGAACCTTCATTCCGTTTTCAGGAACGAAAGTAAGCTTAGATGCGCTTGAACGAAACATTACACTTTTAAGCGTACCAGTTTCGTCCTTGAGTGTAAAATACAGGTGACCGGATTTATGGTTGGTGAAATTCGATATTTCGCCCTTTAAGTATATCGAAGCAAGGTTTGCATCACTTTCAAAACGTTGCTTGAGATACTCGTTTAAAGCAGTTATCGTCAGAAAATTCTTATCATTCGTCATTTAATGATTCCCTTTTGTAAGAATCGAAGGTTAAAAGTGCCGTTCCTGCAGCGTTATCAGAGGAAAATACAGGTTCGGCAAAGGATGCGTTATACTTTTTTCCGATATACGCGGCGATACGTCTGTTGGATGTAACCCCGCCCGAAAAGATCATTTCGATATCAGGATACATTTCTCTTACGTTTTCGCAAAGTTTATCAACCGTAAGTCTTATAAAATCAAGGACGTAGGCGGCTATTGCACCACGCGATACACCGCCTGCAATCTGATCCTTTACTTTATTCTCAAGTCCCGACAAATTACAGTTGAGTCCTTTAACCGATATCTTCGGTTTAATTTCAGATTCGGTTGCAATACGTTCAAGCTCGGGACCGCAAGGAAACTTCATTCCCATAAGCACCCCCGCTCTGTCAATAGCCTGACCTGCGTTAAGGTCAAGCGTTCCGCCGATCTGTTTGATCACACCGTTTTCAACGTATAGTATATCGGTCGTTCCACCGGAAATATGAAATGCAACGAAGCTTTTACCGATAAGATCTTCGCGACCGGATGAATACAGAGCAGCCCTTACGTGTCCGCGCTGATGCGAAAACTGATACAGAGGCGCGCCGTTAAGCTCGGCATACATTGTTGCAACTGCTTTACCAACAAGAAAACACGGCATATATGAATTTTCAACATCGCGGGGAGCATAAGAATAGCCAACAGCTATAATATCACGTTTTCCCAAGCCCTCCGTAATACGCGGAAAATTCTTAACATGAGAAAACACGGCGTCACTTTGACGCAGCCCCCGTTCTCCTTCGGCTACGTCAAGCAGTATCTTTTTATTCTCGCAAACACGTCCGTCTTCATCAACGAGAGATACCGACGTGGTATAGTTGCTTGTATCTATACCGAGAAAATACTTCATTTCAGACCGAGATCTACGGCAACGCCGTTGAGTATTCCATTAATGAATTTGGGCGCGGAATCCTCGTCGTATTTTTTAGCGAGCTCAACTGCTTCATTGATCGAAACAGCAAACGGAATTTCGTCGTTGCAATACTTCATCTCATACACGCAAAGACGCATTATGCAAAGCGAAGTAACCGACATTCTGGAGGTTTTCCATCCCTTTGCATTGCGCGAAATTATTTCATCGATTTCCGCGCAATTTTCGGTAACACCGAAATAAAGCTTATTGAGAAAACTGTCGTCATCGATCCCGAGCATTTCAAGCGCATCGGAATAAAGGGTATCTCTGTCATCTTCTTTTCTGAATTCAAATTCAAAAAGCATCTTAAAAGCGTTTTCTCTGAGTGAGCGTCTGTCCATGGATTTCTCCTATATAACATTAATAAATATATAGTCTATTGTATAATAAAAACGCCGAAATGTCAACATAATCAATGCATAAATAACCACTTTTTATTAATATATCCACCGTAAATATACACGACAAACCTAATAAAACAAATTTTGAAAATTTACATCTGAACTGTTGAGATTTTTGCGCGAATATGATAATATAAAAGCATCAATTTTTCACACGGAGTCAGTATGGAAAGCTTTAAGAAATTTTTGAACAACATCCTTTATCCGACGTCTTTAATATACACCGTAATTTCCGCATTGTTCTTTATCGCTTCTAAATACACGCTTGGTGGTGACACTACGACGGCTACACTTATGCTTGTAATTCTCGTTTTTTCGCTCGTACACGCATATTTTCTCGGTGTATTCAGAACCAAATTACCGTACGTCGTACGTACGTTGATCCATTACGCAATAGTAACCGGATCGTTACTTATCCTTTTTACTATTGCAGGCTCTGCGTTTTCCCCCTCGTCGGTGATATTGACACTTTCATTCTTTACCGTGGTTTATTTCGTTATCGCTGTTCCCGTTCTTATTGTATTATACAAAAGAAAAGCAAA
>JAFYMA010000085.1 GCA_017556845.1 Clostridia bacterium
ACTTGAAAAGAAAAATATAAGCTTTCTGTACGTTCAGGATCTTGAAAAGGCGTGCAGATATGACAAAGATGCAGTTTTGCCTACGGGCGTATATACGAGTTCTCCCGATGTTCAGCCCCTTTTGAGCGAGCTTGAAAAAAATAACGTTGATCATATTGATTTAGAGGAGCGTTTGCATAATGACGGTCTTGACCATTACGGTATGTTTTTTAAAACGGATCACCATTGGACAGCGCAAGCGGGCTTTTGGGCAAACTCCGTTATTTGCGAGCATCTGGAAAGTAAAGGCTTGATAAAGACCGAAAAAGAGCTTCTGGACAAGAATTCGTACGTATCTGAAAAATACGAAAATGCATTTATAGGCACTCAAGGAACCCGTGTGGGAAAGGTTTTTTCGCCCGTTGATGATTTTGAATTTATAAATCCGGGCTTTGATACCGATCTTACGGTGATCTCTGACGGAGTTGAAAAAAGAGGACCGTTCACATCATCATTGCTCGATATGAGCTGCTTTACAGAGCAGGCGGAGCTTAGTGATAAGGATTACGTTGCATTTTCGGGCGGTGATTTCGCATTGCAGAAGGTTATAAACCACAAGAATACATCCGGAAAGAAGATCGTTGTTATACGTGACAGCTTTGCACGTGTCGTTACCCCGTATTTAGCCTTGCAATGCAGTGAATTGCATATTATCGATCTTCGGTATTTCAAAGATATGTCCGCTTTGAAATATTCGGAAAGCATCGGTGCGGATGCGGTGATCGTTATGTATAATCCGTCTATGCTGCCGGAAAAAAATGCTTTTGAATTTTTCGGCATCGAAACAGAATGATCTGTAATTTTTGATATGGAACAGTAAAGGAGAAGAAATGAGAGTTCAGCAGTTATCTATTTTTATGGAAAATAAGTCGGGAAGGATCGCTGAGATCACCCGTGTGCTTGCCTGTGCGGGAATAGATATAAGAGCGCTGTCCATTGCGGACACTACCGATTTCGGTATTTTGCGCCTTATCGTCAATCAGCCCGAAAAGGCAGAGCAGGTATGCAAAAAGGCAGGTCTTATGACCGCTTTGACTGACGTGCTTGCCATTCGCATTGAGGACCGTCCGGGAAGCTTTTCCGATGCTATGCAGTACCTTGCCTGCGCAGGAGTCAGCATTGAGTATATGTACGCCTTTCTGACGCCCGGAAACGACAAATACGCTTGCATAATCGTCAGCGCAACGCCGACGGACCTTGCTGAAAAGCTGTTGATAAATGCAGGTGCTACACTGCTTTCAGGTGAGGACCTTTACGAAATGTGATAATACAAAAACGCCGTAAAACAAGCCTGTATTACGGCGTTTTGCTTATGATTTCCGATGTCAAAGGAGTATATTTATGAAGATCGGCGGTATTCAGCGTCTGACGCTTCTCGATTATCCCGGCAAGGTCGCCTGCACCGTTTTTACGGTCGGGTGCAATCTGCGCTGTCCGTTCTGCCACAATGCCTCGCTCGTAACGCATACGCAGGATGCTGAAAGCTATTCCGTAAAAGAGCTGATGGAATATCTGCAAAAGCGTAAGGGTATGCTTGACGGTGTGTGTATTTCGGGCGGTGAGCCTCTTTTGCAAAGCGATATTGAAGACGTTATAAGAGATATAAAGGCGCTCGGCTATTCGGTAAAGCTCGACACGAACGGCACGTTTCCGGAAAAGCTCGGGCAGCTTATAAATAAAGGCCTTATTGATTACGTTGCCATGGACGTGAAAAACTGTGAGGAAAAATACGCTGTGACAGTAGGGCTTGACAGCATTGATATAAGCAAGATAAAAAAGAGCATAAGCATTCTTATGGAAGGCAAGGTCGATTTTGAATTCCGTACGACAGTTGTAAACGAACTTCATACTCCAAGCGATATAAAAAAGCTTGCATGCATGATAAGCGGAGCTGAAAAATACTTCATTCAGCCGTTTTTACACAGTCCTGACTTGATTTTTGACGGGCTTTCCGCCGTTCAGACACAAGACCTTGTTCAAATGAAACAATTTTCTGAATCGTTTGTTGAAAGCGTCAAAATAAGAGGCGTTGACACAACATCTTGAGTTTTTGATATCTCAAGATGTTGTTTTTTTACTTGACATTCAACGGTATATATGGTATAATACCGCTACATCTTTCACAGATGACTGTACACGGATATCAAGTGTGTAAAAATGCAGAATTTCCCGAAAAGGTCAAAATAATCTGAAAAGAAAAATGAAAAAAAGGAGATGAAAAAATGTATAACGTAGTAAAAAGGGACGGTAAGACCGTCAATTTCGACATAAGCAAAATATCAGGCGCGATAAAGCAGGCGTTTGAGGCTTGCCAGAGGCATTACAACGACGATATAATTGATTTTCTTGCCTTGAAGGTAACGGCAGATTTTGAATCTAAGATAGAAAACGGAGCAATATCCGTTGAACATATACAGGACAGCGTTGAGACGGTTCTTATCAAGGCAGGCTATGACGACGTTGCAAAGGCGTACATCATTTACCGCCGCCAGCGTGAGAAGATACGCAACATAAATGCGACGGTCGTTGACTATAAGGCGATAATCGACAACTACCTTAACATAAACGACTGGAGAGTAAAGGAAAATTCGACCGTTACGTATTCCGTCGGCGGTCTTATCCTCAGCAATTCGGGCGCCGTTACCGCTAACTACTGGCTTTCGGAAATATACGATGACGAGATAGGTAACGCCCACAGAAACGCCGACATACATATACACGATTTGTCAATGCTTACGGGCTACTGCGCGGGCTGGTCGTTAAAGCAGCTCATTCAGGAGGGCCTCGGCGGTGTTCCCGGTAAGATAACGTCCTCTCCTGCAAGCCACCTTGCAACGCTTTGCAACCAGATGGTAAACTTCCTTGGTATAATGCAGAACGAATGGGCGGGCGCTCAGGCGTTTTCATCGTTCGACACTTACCTTGCGCCGTTCGTAAAGGTCGATAACCTTTCATACGATCAGGTGAAAAAGTGCATTGAATCGTTTATTTACGGCGTGAATACGCCGAGCCGCTGGGGTACTCAGTCTCCGTTTACGAACATCACTCTTGACTGGGTGGTTCCGTCCGACCTTGCCGAGCTTAACTGCATCGTAGGCGGTAAGGAGATGGATTTCAAATATAAGGACTGCCAGAAGGAAGTTGACATGGTCAACAAGGCATTCATTGAGATAATGATCGAGGGTGACGCCAACGGCAGAGGCTTCCAATATCCTATCCCCACGTATTCCATAACGAAGAATTTCGACTGGTCGGAAACGGAAAACAACAAGCTGTTGTTTGAAATGACGTCAAAATACGGTACGCCCTATTTTTCCAACTACATAAACAGCGATATGGAGCCGAGTGACGTAAGAAGCATGTGCTGCCGCTTGCGTTTGGACCTCCGTGAGCTGAGAAAGCAGAACGGCGGAAACTTCGGTGC
>JAFYMA010000086.1 GCA_017556845.1 Clostridia bacterium
AGCCGCAAACACTTGTAATGCCTGAAATCCCCAACAATTCATTTGCTAAGAAGCTGTATTCTACATATCTGTCATATCTCCCCCGTGAGAAAGCATCCTTTGAACTTAAAATGAATGAGGATGCAAGAGGAAGCTTTACAGAGCTTCTTAAAACCGAAAATTGCGGTCAGTTCAGCGTTAATATATCAAATCCGGGTATAACTAAGGGCGAGCATTGGCACAATACAAAGTGGGAGTTTTTTATAGTTGTCAGCGGCCATGGGCTAATAAGACAGCGCAAAGTCGGCAGCGATGAAATTCTTGACTTTGAAGTGAGCGGAGATGAAATAACGGCAGTACATATGCTACCCGGATATACGCATAATATTATAAATCTGTCACAGACAGAGCCGCTTGTCACAGTGATGTGGGCAAACGAAAGATTTGATCCGGACAGACCGGACACATACTTCGAGCCCGTTCAACAATGAAAGGAGAGCATCAAAATGAATATGAAGGTTGATTATACGGACGTTACGTTTAAGAACAACGGAAAGCTGAAGCTTTTGATAATAGTCGGCACAAGACCTGAGATAATAAGACTGTCAGCGGTTATCACAAAGTGCCGTCAGTATTTCGATTGTGTGCTTGCTCATACCGGTCAGAATTATGATTATAACCTTAACGGTATCTTCTTTGATGATCTCGGAATAGATGTTCCGGAGGTGTATATGGATGCTGTTGGCGATGATCTTGGAGCAACCGTCGGTAATATTATCAATGCGTCGTACAAGCTGATGAAGCAGATACATCCGGAGGCTCTTTTAATACTTGGTGATACGAACAGCTGTCTTTCTGCTATTTCTGCAAAAAGGCTGCATATCCCCGTTTTCCATATGGAAGCGGGTAACAGATGTAAGGATGAATGTCTGCCTGAAGAAACAAACCGCAGGATAGTTGATATCATTTCCGATGTCAATCTTGCGTATTCCGAGCATGCACGCAAGTATCTGCACGAATGCGGCTTGCCGAAGGAAAGAACGTACGTTACCGGCTCTCCTATGGCAGAGGTTTTGCATAAAAATTTAAGTAAAATAGAAAAAAGCGATATTCTTGACAGACTCGGACTTACCGAGAAAAAATATATTCTTCTTTCTGCACACAGAGAAGAAAATATTGATACGGAGAAGAACTTCCGTTCACTGTTTTCCGCTATAAATAAAATGGCAGAAAAGTACGATATGCCTGTATTGTATTCCTGTCACCCGAGAAGTAAAAAAAGGCTTGAAGAGGCGCATTTTCCGCTTGACAGAAGAGTGATAAGACACGAACCGCTGAGCTTTAGCGATTACAATAAATTGCAGATGAATGCGTACGTAGTCGTTTCCGACAGCGGAACACTTCCGGAGGAAAGCTCGTTCTTTACATCTATCGGAAAATCATTTCCCGCAGTTTGCATACGCACGTCAACAGAACGCCCCGAGGCTCTTGATAAGGCATGTTTTATTTTGGCGGGCATAGATGAAAAAAATCTTCTTCAGGCAGTTGATCCGGCGGTGAGTATGGAGAAAAACGGCGATATCGGAATACCTGTTCCGGATTATATAGAAGAAAACGTGTCTGTAAAGGTGGTAAAGATCATTCAATCCTACACGGGTGTTGTTGATAAAATGGTCTGGAGAAAGTAAAAACACAAAGGATCGGCAGAAATTACGCTGTCGATCCTTGTATTTTTATGATAAAATCTAAATCATTCATAAATAAAACCTATAAACTACTTGATTTTTTTAAGAATATATAGTATAATGATGTCAATATATGTGAAAGCTTGCTTTGATGCGGCAACGTCAAGGTAAGCGTGAAAAAATCCAATAGGCTGTCATGCGGTTTTATACTGCACGACGGCATTTTTGCGGAATTTTTTCGAAAAAACATCAATTTTATTTATATGAGGAGGTAAATCTTATGAATGAAAAGCCCTTAGTTCCGTTCAAGGGAACAATCGTTCAGGAGGAACAGCTCAAGAAAGTCATTGCCGAGCATCGTGAACAGAAAGGCGGCCTTATGCCCGTGCTTCAGCAAGCACAGGAGATATACGGCTATCTTCCTTATGAGGTTCAGGCTATGATCGCTGAAGGTCTCGGTATTTCACTTTCCGAGGTTTTCGGTGTTGCCACATTTTATTCCCAGTTTTCACTTACACCCAAGGGCAAAAACAAGATCAGTGTTTGTCTTGGTACAGCATGCTACGTTAAAGGCTCTGACAAGGTTCTTGAAGCGATCGAATCGCGTCTTGGCATCAAGTCCGGCGAATGCACGGAGGACGGTCTGTTCTCTATCGACGCTTGCCGTTGCGTAGGTGCGTGCGGTCTTGCACCTGTTATGCTTGTTGGAGAAGATGTTTACGGCAAGGTATTGCCCGAACAAGTGCCCGGAATCCTTAATTCATACAAAGAAGCAGAAGGAGGCGCGAACAACTGATGACTCTCGAACAACTTAATCAAATCAAAGCTCAGTACGAGGATATCGTTAAGGTAAGAAAGATCGTTGCTGAGGAAGGCGAAAAGCTCGCAAAGAAGACAGGCTATCGTAAGCAGGTATTGGTATGCGGCGGTACGGGATGTAATTCTTCGGGCAGTAAAAAGGTTCTTGAGGCTCTTGACGAGGAGCTCAAGGCGCAGGGAATCGAAGACGAGATACTTGTTGTAAGAACAGGTTGCTTCGGTCTTTGCGCTCTCGGTCCTATAATGATCGTTTATCCCGAAGGTGCATTTTACGCTCAGGCTACTCCCGAAGGAGTAAAGCGCGTTGTTAAGGAACACCTTAAGGAAGGAAACATAGTTAAAGAACTTCTTTATCAGGAAACCGTTCACGCAGACGGATCTATCATTTCTCTGTATGAAACCAACTTCTATAAGAAGCAGTTGAGAATATCACTTGCCAACTGCGGTGTTATCGACCCTGAAAACATCAACGAATACATAGCAACGGAAGGCTATCAGGCTTTGGCTAAGGTAATCACCTCTATGTCTGCTGATGACGTTATCAACGAGCTGTTGGCGTCAGGTATCAGAGGACGCGGCGGTGCAGGCTTCCCCACGGGTAAGAAATGGGCGTTCGCAAAAGCAACACCCGGTGATGTCAAGTACGTTTGCTGTAATGCAGACGAGGGCGACCCCGGTGCATTTATGGACCGCTCAATACTTGAGGGTGACCCCCACGCAATAATTGAGGCTATGGCAATCGCAGGTTATACGATAGGTGCAAAGCAGGGTTACGTATATGTTCGCGCGGAGTATCCCGTTGCAGTTGAAAGACTTACGATCGCTATAAATCAGGCAAGAGAAGCAGGATTGCTCGGAAACAATATTCTGGGTACTGATTTCTGCTTTGATATTGA
>JAFYMA010000087.1 GCA_017556845.1 Clostridia bacterium
AGAAAAAAATTATCCGAAAAGGATATTGCGGAGCTTCGTCAGATACTTGATGATGCGGAGAAGGAGAAAAAAGAGTAAGCTATGATAGAATATCTTTTGTCATTATCGCTGCTTATTGTGGCGGTTCTCATCATACGTGCCGTTTTTCGTAAAACGGTATCTCCAAGGGTGATATATGCACTCTGGCTCGTTGTTGTTATAAGAATGGTAATTCCGGTAACGCTGTTTGAAGTCGGAGTCACCGTTCCTGAATTTCTTAAAAACGAGATGCATCAAGCTCTGCAAACTGAAAATAACACAGACGGTCAGAAAATTGATAATACGCTTCAGAATAACGGCACACAGATGTCGGATCCTATCAAAAGACCGATCGGTAATTTGCAAAACCAAACGCCCGAAATACCGACAGCTCCGCTTACTCCTACCGTGCCTTCAACTCCCGAAGCACCGTCAATGTCCGTTCAGACACAAGAAAAAACATTTTCGCTGACACCGATCCAAATAGTTTATCTTGTTTGGCTCGTTGGCGCTGTTATCGTTGCTTTTTGGATAATATTTATAACCGCATGCTACAACAGACGGCTTTTTAAAAGCCGTGAGTTCTATAAAAATATTCACGGTACAAGGGTATATATTTCAAAAAGCGCAGATGTTCCGTGCATTGCAGGGCTCATACCCTCTATCTATATTACACCGGAAACGGCAAAAAGCGAGTCTGAAGAACTTATTATCACACACGAATATTTTCATCTTCGCCACGGTGACCATATATGGTCTTTCGTAAGAGCGCTTGCGCTTATCGTGTTCTGGTGGAATCCGCTTGTATGGATATCATCAGTTATATCAAAGCGTGATGCGGAGCTTGCGTGCGATGACTCTGTTTCATCAGGACTTGATGACAAAGACCGTATTAAATACGCAAACATTCTTATAGATACTATTCCGCAAAAGCATATATACACTGTCGGATTTGGCAGTGCACCTATGAAGGAGAGGATCGTTATGCTGACGTCAAAGCGTAAGAAAAGATATATTTGCCTTGCTTTTGCCGTAGCTCTTGCATTAAGTGCCGTTGGTTGCTCGTTCGGCTCGCTGAATGAAAAAGAAACAGGAACGGATGATACAAAAACAACAAATACCGTCGAAGATACAAGCTCGGAAGAAACAACGGACGAAAAGAAAGATACTGTTGACACGGCAAGCTCCGTTTTTGACGATTATATCAACGAAAATGCCGATAACAGCTTGGTTTATGAGGGGTACACGGTAAAATATACCGTTAACGGCTATGACGGTGATGTATTCGATTTTCACATACATCTGCCGCAAATAAGTGACAGATCCGCTGCAAGTAAAAAATGGAATACCGATATAGTAAACAAGTACAGCGAGGAGTTCGGAGAGCATTTGAAGAAAAGTGCTCAAGGAATTAATGATATTTATTTCGCCGATGTAACTTGGCAAGCGATCACGACAGGCGATGTGGTGACGGTTTATATCATCAATCACAGAGGGGCGCTTTATACGGGCGGTCAGGGCATTGCCTACGATATTTATCACTATGATACGGTCAATAAAAAATTCCTTACAACGAACGAATTTCTTTCATATTACGCAAAAGGAGAGCTTGAAGGCTACACGCTTGCCGATATTCTTGAGGTTATGAACAAAACGCTCTGCACTTCATCAGATAACGGAGATGCTGTGCCTTTGCAGGAAAAGGATATTCAAGGTGTTATTCCGTCTGTATTTGGCAACGGTAAATTTGACGTTGTGTATCAGGGATACAGTGTGGAAGCAAGGTTCGCTGAGAGAGTTTTATTCGATGATTATTCCGTACATACCTCAAAAGACACGGATACGGACGTCATGGAAACTTACACTTATCGCTATTCGTACAAGGATATAAAGAATTACGATGTGTGCCAATGCAAAACGACAGATCAGCCTACGAGATACAGCTTATATATGAGCTCGTATGAAGGTCAGGCGGGGAATAACGCAGTCGGGTATTACGTAGAAGATCTGATATTAACGGAATATATCGACTTTGATATTCGATCTTCTGATGACGGAGAAGTTTATTTATACAGTGATAATACAGGTGCTTTGCAGAAAATCCCCTTTGAACGATATGATAATTGAATATATATGATACAAAAACGGTGACTCAATGCGAGTCACCGTTTGTTTTAATATTACGCCGAAAATATGCTTATGATATCTGAGAAATTATTTTCATACAGCCTTCCGTGTACTTCTCTGTCTCATTTAAAGATCCCGTGCTTCTGAAGCTGTTTTTAAGAGATCTTACCGTGGAGTCGACCATTGTAAGATACTCCTCGTATTTTCCGCAAATGTATGTATCGTCATTCGATAGTTCCGCCAATATGGCAAGCTCTCCCACGCTTCCTCTTTCCGCACATTGCTCGAGCGCTACACATATAGAACGTGAATTTCTTGCATTGAAAGGAAGAGAAGATTTGTTATACATTATCATCAATGCCTCCCTTGATGCGCTTTCTGTAACGAACAGCTTTTCAAGACAAGCGCCGATCGTGCGCACTCTTGCCGACTGTGAAGACGAGGAGTGATTTTCCTTTGTGAAGGTTGCGTAATAAGCATCAAGAGCGTTTTTGAATTTCTTTTTAGCCGTTATCTTTCGCTGATAAACGTAGTAAAAATAAGCTCCGTAGCCGAACGCTGCACCCAATAATGAAAACATAATTAACAAAGAGGGCTTGAATATATCATTGCTCATCTGTAATAATGACGCGTCGTATTTTCCAAACATCAAAAATGCAAGTGCTGCCAATGCGCCGATGATAAATCCCGAAATCGGAAGAATAAATGCAAATTTTTTATTTGAGCGTCTGTAAAAATCCGACAAACGCGGCTCACGAAGCTTGCTTTTGCTTGGAGCACCGATGGCCATTTCATCCTTAAGGAAATTCATAATGTCGATATGAACTGCTTTTATTACCTCTAATGAAACTATATTTTCTGCAAGTGTTGTAAATGATTTTGTATCCATTTATAACTCCTAATGTAAATGTGTGTGTTGTGAAAATGAGGTGTAGTACCGTACATATAACACAAAATGCTCAACAGTCAATTCTTCTAATGGAAGCAACACGTTAAATGTTACTTTTGATTATAATTTTTCTTCAGCATACTCATCGTATGTTGTAACCTTATCGTAGAACTGTCCGGGCGTTACGTTGATTATTCTGTTTGCGATCGTTTGAACGAATTGGTGGTCGTGTGATGAAAACAGAATAGTCTGAGGGAATTTTATAAGCCCGTCGTTCAGTGCCGCAATAGATTCAAGGTCAAGATGGTTTGTGGGCTCGTCGAATATAAGGACGTTTGCGCCTGAAAGCATCATTTTGCAAAGCATGCAGCGCACACGCTCACCGCCGGAGAGGACTCCGACGCTTTTTGCAGCTTCATCACCCGAAAAGAGCATTCTGCCGAGCCAGCTTCTTATATCTGCCTCGTACGTCAGGTTGCTGCATCCTCTGATCCAGTCGATTATGCTTTCCTTGTGTCCGTCGAAAAACTCTGAGTTGTCAGACGGCATATACGCCTGAGACGTTGTAACGCCCCACTTGTAAGTTCCGCTTTCCGGCTCCATTACGCCGCTGATTATTTTAAAAAGTGTAGTTATGGAAACGGGATCGCCGACAAAGGCAACCTTTTCGCACGGACGGAGAGTAAAGCTGACGTTGTCCAATACCTTGTTTCCGCCTACCGTAGCAGTTATGCCGTCAACTGTGAGCATATCCTTTCCTGCTTCTCTGTCAGGCTTGAATGCAACGTACGGAAATCTTCTTGATGATACGGGCATTTCTGCAAAATCAAGGCTGTCCAACAGCTTTTTGCGGCTTGTTGCCTGCTTTGATTTTGAAGCGTTTGCAGAGAATCTTGCGATGAATTCCTTAAGCTCTGATGCCTTTTGCTCTGCTTTTTTGTTCTGCTCCTTCATCTGACGCTGACGTATCTGTGTGTATTCGTACCAGAAATCGTATCCGCCGACTGTCATCGTTATCTTTCCAAAGTCAACGTCTACCGTATGCGTACAAACGTTATTCAAAAAGTGACGGTCGTGCGATACAACTATAACTACGCTGTGCAGATCTATAAGAAATTCCTCAAGCCATGCAATAGTTTTGAGATCGAGGTGGTTTGTAGGCTCATCCATCAGAAGAATATCGGGATTTCCGAAAAGCGCCTGAGCAAGCAGTATTTTTACCTTCTGATCACCGCTCAGATCGCTCATTTGTGCGTAATGCAGATCGTTCGGAATACCAAGACCGTTGAGAAGTATCTCTGCGTCGCTTTCCGCTGAATATCCGTCAAGCTCCGCATAACGCGTTTCAAGCTCGCATAAGCGCATACCCTCCTCGTCAGTCATTTCCTCCTTGCAGTAAAGAGCTTCCTTTTCGTCAGCTATGGCGCAAAGCTCGGGATTTCCCATAAGGACCGTGCGAATGACGCTGTATTGGTCATATTTGAAGTGGTCCTGCTGTAATATTGAAATGCGTTCGCCGGGCGTTACGCTGACAGATCCGCTTGACGGCTCGACCTCGCCTGATAAAATTTTCAAAAACGTTGATTTGCCTGCTCCGTTAGCACCTATAATACCGTAGCAGTTGCCCTTGGTGAATACGAGGTCTGCACCCGAAAAAAGCACCCTGCCGCCGTACTGTAATGAAACGTTTGTGGTTGAGATCATTTGTTATCTCCTTCTGTTATCTCTCTTTGTTTATGCAACACATAAAAGTATATATATTTACTCAAATATATATCATATCACAATGAAAACAAAAAGTCAACTCTTTTTTCGTTTTTTTACATTAAATTTCACTTAAGTGGCAATAAATGTGCTATATTGATAATTAGATGAGTAAAATATTTTTGCACAAATTGTAAAAAAAAATTATAGCCTTGAAAAAATATACTTGCTGTGGTATTGTAATACTTATTCTTTAATATCATTTGCAAGGTGTGGTGCAAAATATGGAATACATAACGGCAAAAAACAACCAGCGAGTCGTATATACATCGAAGCTGCTTCAAAAGAAATACAGAGAGCAGTTCTGTGAATTTTCCGTTTGCGGAAAAAAGCTCGTGTATGAGGCTTCGCTCCGGAAAATGTCCGCAAGAAAAATTTTTACAACCGAAGAGTTTTTGAATAAAAACAGAGAATATTTTGCCACTGTAACAGATATAATTGGCAAAAACGCTGAAATTATCGTCACAAACGACGAGATTATGCGAAAAATCAGCGGTGAAGAAGCTCCTGAGGGGATACTGTGTACATTTGGATGTATTGACAAATCCGAAAAAATAGATAAAATATATAATAATACATTATGTCACGGAATAAAAGGCGGTATTATCATACTTGACAGTATGAGAGATCCCGGAAATATGGGTACGGTAATACGTTCGGCGTACGCATTCGGCGTGGGACTTATCGTAGCCTCGCCCGACTGCGCGGACATATATTCACCCAAGGTGCAAAGAGGTGCTATGGGTGCATCGTTTTCACAAAATATAATGTTTGCAGATACACGCAGTACCGTGCGTCAGCTCAGAGAAAACGGATTTGACGTTTACGCCGCCGCCTTGCACAGAAACAGCCGAGAGCTTTGCAGTGTTCCTGTAAATGAAAAAACGGCGTTCGTTATCGGGAACGAAGCAAACGGCTTGCCGGATGACGTAATAGAGCTTTGCTCAGGCTCCGTCATCATTCCGATAAGTCCCGATTCAGAATCTCTGAACGCATCTGTTGCAGCGTCGGTCATAATGTGGGAGATGAGCAAGCATTTCCGTTGAGGACTGATATATGAACAGCATTTTACACAGTATATGGCTTGCGTGCAAGTATTCAGCCGGCAGCGATATGCCGAAGCGGCTTTTGGAAGCGTTCGGCTCTGCGGAAAACGTATATTACGCGGATAAGACGGATTATCTTAACGAAGGCTTTCGCGTGAATGAGATCTCAGCCGTTCTGGGAAAATCAACGTCGTATGCCGCAAAAATATGCGAGTTCTGCACAAATAAAAATATCAGGATAATATCCTACGGCGATGACGACTATCCTACGGGATTTTATCATATACCGACAAGCCCGTGCGTGCTGTTTTGCAAGGGAACGCTTCCGCGAAGCGACAAGAACGTTTTTCTCACGCTCGTCGGTACGAGAGCGATGAGTAAGGACGGCGCACTTGCCGCAAGGCGAATGGCGTTTCAGGCAGCGGCGGGCGGCGCGGTAGTGGTCAGCGGCTTTGCACGCGGAATAGATTCTATATGCCACAAGGGTGCGATAGATGCAGGCGGAAAGACCGTTGCCGTTCTCGGATGCGGTATTGACGTTATATATCCGCCCGAAAACGCACTTTTGTTTGACGAGATTGCAGCAAACGGTGCGATCATTACTGAATTTCTGCCGGGAGAAGAGCCGAAAGCGTCGAATTTCCCGATAAGAAACAGATTGATGAGTGCAATATCACACGCAGTTACGGTCATAGAAGCACCGATCGGAAGCGGTGCGCTTATTACAGTGAACCACGCATTCGAGCAGAAAAAGAAGGTGTTTTCTGTTCCGGGCTCACCCGTTGATCCGGCGTCAGAGGGTAACAATTCTCTGATAAAGGAGGGAGTTGCGGCAGTTGTGGACGGATACGATCTTTTAGGCGAATTTGAATTTCTGTATCCGGATCTTGTCAGTGTAAACAGAATATCAAAGACAAAATATTTCATTCCGCCTCAGCTTCTTACGAAGGAGCAAAGATATTTTGAATACGGAAGAAACAACGGTAAATTCGGGGCAGTACCCGTCAACGTGAGCCGTGCTGATGAATTGCAGGGCGATCAAAGGGAATTTTACGAGCGTATATTGCGTTCGGGTCCCGTTACCGCAGATGAATTTGTAACGAAAACGAGAACCCTCGGTGACGTTCTGATAGGATTGGCTGAGCTTGAAATAGCAGGCTATCTTTCAGCTATACCGGGCGGTCTTTATACAATAAACGAAGAAACGTCCGTAAAAACGGACGAAAAAGGAGATTAAATGAAACTTGTTATTATCGAGTCACCCGGTAAGGCGGGAACTATCAAGGGATATCTTGGACAAGGGTACAAGGTGGTAGCGTCGGTAGGTCACGTAAAGGACCTGCCCAAAAGCTCCCTCGGTGTTGATATAGAAAACGGCTTCAAGGCAAAATACGTTAATATCAGAAGCAAAAGCGAGCTTATAAATTCGCTTAAAAAAGAGGTAATGCAGGCTGATGAAATATTTCTCGCAACGGACCCTGACCGTGAGGGAGAGGCTATCGCCTGGCATCTTGCAACGGCACTTGAGTGTGATGAAACGAAAACGAGCAGAGTAACGTATAACGAGCTCACGAAGGATGCCGTGCGTTATGCAATAGACCACCCCCGTAAAATAGATATGGATCTCGTTGACTCTCAGCAGGCACGCAGAATACTTGACAGAATAGTGGGCTATAAGCTCAGTCCGTTCTTGTGGCATACTGTAAAAAGCGGACTTTCCGCAGGAAGAGTTCAGTCTGTTGCGACGAAGATAATCGTTGACAGAGAAAATGAAATACGAGCATTCGTTCCCAAGGAATACTGGTCGTTGCAGGCGGAGCTTGAAACGGAAGAAAAGGAATGCTTCGTTGCAAGATTTTTCGGTATAAACGGCACGAAAACAGAAATAACCAACGCCGAGGAGGCGCAGGCTGCAGAGGAAGGAAGCAAAAAGGAGCAATTCCGTGTAACGTCCGTTAAAAAGAGCCTGAAATATAAAAATCCCCAGCCTCCGTTTATAACGTCAACGCTTCAGCAGGAGGCGTCAAAGAAGCTCAATTTCCGTTCGCAGAAAACGATGAAGGTCGCTCAGGAGCTTTACGAGGGTATAAATCTCGGTGCAGAGCTTGGAGGAACACAGGGTATAATCACCTATATGAGAACGGACTCGCTTCGTATATCGGATCAGGCTTTGGAAAACCTCAGAGGATATATTTCAGAAGAATACGGCAAAAAGTATCTTCCGTCAAAGGCAAGAGTGTTCAAGGCAAAATCGGGCGCGCAGGACGCACACGAAGCAATAAGACCGTCGTCGCTTGATTTTCCGCCCGCGCTTATCAAAGATAAGCTTTCCTCAGACCAATATAAGCTTTATAAGCTGATATGGGACAGATTCGTTGCAAGCCAGATGTCGTCTGCGGAGCTTGATACGGTAACACTTGATATATCGGCAGGCATATATAATTACAGAGCAAGCGGATATACAGTTAAATTCAAGGGCTATATGGCTGTATACGAGGAAACGGAGGACAGCGTTGATGAGGAAAGAGGCGTAAAGCTTCCCGCAGTGTCAGAGGGTGATATTCTGACACTGAAGGATCTTATCAAAAAACAGCACTTTACAGAGCCCCCCGCGAGATTTACGGAAGCGACGCTTATAAAGCAGCTTGAAGAAATGGGAATAGGAAGACCGAGTACGTTTACGCCCATTATCACCACGATAGTGGGAAGAAATTACGTAAAACGCTCGGGTAAGTCGCTTATGCCAACGTCGCTCGGCGAGGTCACAACTCAGCTTATGACCGACTTTTTCTCAAATATAGTCGATTATAAATTCACTGCCAATATGGAGGATTCTCTTGACGGTATCGCTCACGGAAAATCCACAATGCAGACGGTACTCGGTGATTTCTGGAAGGATTTCAGCGTCACTCTTGAAAACGCCGAAAAGACCGTAAACGGCAAAAAATATAAATTTGAAGACGAGACCACGGATATAACGTGTGATAAATGCGGTGCAAAGATGGTGATAAAGACGGGACGCTTCGGCGATTTCGCGGCTTGCCCCAATTATCCTGCGTGCAAAAACACGAGAAAAATAGACAAAAACGGAAACGTAGTGCCTGAAAAGGAAAAAACACCTCCCGTAAAAACAGATATGGTGTGTGATAAATGCGGTGCCGCAATGGTACTCCGTACAGGGCCGTACGGTGAGTTTTACGCATGTGAAAAGTTCCCTAAG
>JAFYMA010000088.1 GCA_017556845.1 Clostridia bacterium
CAAGCCCGTATTTTCGCCGCACGAATGTACCTTTTTGAATATTTCTGCCATACGCTTTATGTTTTCTTCGTTTTTAAGCGTTTCGGACGACATCGTTACGGCGTTTTCGATATAACGCGTGACCTTTGAGCCGTCAGGGCCGAAGTAGAGCATTTCCGCATCTACCCCGAGCTTGCAGGCAAGGCGTGTGCTTACCATTTCGTCGTTGCGGTTGATAAGCTCCTCTGTGCCCTCGCCGGGAATACGGACAACGTAGTCCTGCCCGTTCATTGTCACTCTGTACGTGCGGTTCGTAAGTCCGCCCATACGCTCTATTTTGCTGTAATCACTCGTGTTAAAGACCTTAATAAGTAATTCCTTTACCTGATTTTCACATTCAAACGCTTCGTTTTTCACGTTTACTCCTTCCTCAGCACCCCGTCGCTGTACGAATATTTGTATTTTGTACCGTTGCAAACGAACGTAAAGCCTGCTGCTGCGTTCGTTTCGTCCTTATACGCATTGAGCTGCGTTATATCGCTTTGGCTGCACTGAAGCTCTTTTGCGATATTTCCGATTATTGCCGAGCGCGTATCGCTGATATAGCTCGTATCAAATTCACGAAGCTCGTCGAGCGTGTCAAATTCAAAAATTACGCCGTTTTGATACTTCCGTATCTTCATTTTCAGCTTTTCGATATTCTTTATGTAAATGCTTTCCCATAAAAGATCTGCCGTTTCGGGCTTTTCGTAATCTTCAAGGAGTATTTTCAAAAATTCCGTGCTGAAATCCTCGCTCCAAAAAACGTGGCCGAGCATATACCAGGCGTTTTCTCCGCCTATCTGCACGCTTCGTATCGTGCCGTCAGGCTCGTACTGCATACACCATTCTTTAGTTTCTCCGTCAGCGTAAACGGCGGCGTAGTAGCTTTCGGATACCTCTTTTTCAAACGGATTTTCTGAAAAATAGTTATCCGCTGAGCATATATACGTATTTTTTATCACGTTTCTTGCAGCGTATATGCTTGAATTGTTGTTTCGTATGAGGTAATCGGGGTTATGGATAAGGCGAACGCCGAGCTTATTTTCAAGATACGAAAACATTTCAGCCTTATATCCGGTCACGATATAAATATCGTTTATTCCCGCCTGCCTTAGCTGGCGTATCTGCCTTTCTATAAGCACCTCACCTTTAACGGTGATAAGAGCCTTCGGCATTTCGTGCGACAAGGGAGCAAATCTGCTTGACGTGCCTGCCGCCATTATGACAGCGTTGTCAACGGTATACATGCAGCTCTTCCTTTCAAAAAAAAATATTATTAATTATAATACTAAACATTATATCACTAATCGTTATCATTGTCAATAATTTTTTAAATAAGGAATATTATGCGGTATTTTGAATCATAAAGGGGAAAATTACGATTCGTTTACGAGCTTTCCGCACATACTCTGCATGTTCAGCTTTAAGAGCACCGTTGCCTTGATGCTTTGCTTTATCTCGTTTTCGATGTACTGCTCGTCGCCTGTGAATTTAAGGCTTAATCTGTACGTTATATCGCGTATTATATCTTCATCGTATACTTGCTCCACCGTGCCGAAAACGATAACGCTTTTAACGTTCAACGCCCATTGTCCGTTGTTTCTGTAACCGTTATCGTATACGCAGAAGGATACCTTATTAGACCTTTCAAGGCAGTCGGCTCTGTATCCCTTTTTGCCGCAATGAAAATAAATGCACCCGTCACTTTCGTTATAAAAATGGTTCATCGGCATAGCGTACGGATATCCGTCATCGCCGTTTACTGCAAGGACGCCTCTTTTTTCTTTTGCCAAGACCTCGATACATTCCTTTTCGGTCATTTTCTGCTTTTTCCGTGTAAGCTCCCTGAACATATTATCTCCTAACGCTTGCAATTGTGTATTTTCTGCATCATTATTTCATAAAACTGTGAATTTTTCAAGCAATGGAGATACGGCGTATTATCCATTTGGATTTTGACAATGATAAATACATAAAAGGTGAAAGAGGGAATTGAAATGAGTATAAGAATACGAACGGATATGGCAAGCGAGCTTCGGGGCGAATATATGAAGGAGTATTCCAAAACGCACAGCGGAGAGCCTGACGGTATAAGGTACAGCGAATACGAAAAAAACGGCTTGAAGGTAAGCAAGGTGTCAATCGTGAACGAAAACGGTGAAAGGCTGATAGGAAAGCCCGTGGGAGAATACTATTCTCTGTATACGGGTAAGCTGTGGCTGAGCGATTTCAACAGCTTCAAAAAGGCATCAAACGAGCTTGTGAGGATAATATCGACCTTGTGCGACGTTCATTCGCCCGTCCTCGTCGCAGGGCTTGGCAACAGATATATAACTGCCGATGCAATAGGCCCTCTTGCGTGCAGTAATCTCATAGTATCACGCCATATAAAGCAGTACGAAAGGAAAATATACGACTCGGCAGGGCTTGGCGAGGTGTCGGCGATCGTTCCCGGAGTCCTTGCCCAGACGGGAATAGACGCTATTCAGCTGATACGCTCGGCGGTGAAGGAAACGGGCGCTGAGTGTGTGATAGCGGTCGATGCGCTTGCGTGCAGGGAAGTTCAGTCGCTTGCGTGCAGCGTTCAGATAACTGACGGGGGGATAAGCCCCGGAAGCGGCGTCGGTAACGACAGAGGGGAAATATCAAAAAGAACGGTCGGCGTAAAAACGGTATGCATCGGCGTTCCGACGGTGATAGACGCAAGAACTTTCGTCCGTGATTCGCTTGAAAACGCAGGCATTGACAGGGACGGCATTGAAAAGGCTATGAATAACTCCGGCTGTAAGGGTAATACGTACGTTTGCTCAAAGGACTGCGACGTTGCGGTAGATGAAATGGCACGTCTTGTCGGCTACGCTATAAGCAAGGCGTATCACAGATCGCTGACGTACGAGGAAATGATGTATATGTGAGCGATTGGCGGCGTTTAATGCTATTTTGCGTATAAACGCCGTCACAGCGTTACATAATTGAAAATTTTTATTGTGTTTTTGCACAAAAAATCATGTAATTGTATATGCAAGTTTAATGATTTTGTGAAATTTACAGAAAATCCATTGTTTTTTTTATTGCGTTTAGTTAATATAATTATATAAATGCTTTTGAAAGAGGTAAAGCTATGAAAAAAAAGTTACTAAGGCTTTCTGTCATTGCCTTGACTCTGGCTATACTCCTGCCGTCTGCTTTTGCAGCGTCGGAGATGATAGCGTCAGTCACAAACGCACTTGACGTTGAAGGCGGTCTGTCTTATACGATAGACGGAAAGTATATCAAGGGTATTGCTGACGATACCACCGTAAAGGAGCTCGTTTCCGAAATACCCGGTGCAAGTCATGTTATAAAATCATCCGGGTACAGAGTTGCGGATGCTTCGAGAGTCGGAACGGGATATCAGCTCGTTACCGATACTATGACATATACCTTGATCGTTAACGGCGATGCTAACGGCGATACATACGTTACGTCAAAGGACATCATCCGTGCAAAGAAGATGATACAGGACGGCGATATAACGTCGGAATTTGCTCTCAGCCTTGATTTCAACAAGGACGGCAAGCTCGATTCAACCGATCTTGGCAAGGTATCCGAATACGTTGTTGAAAACGTGCCTGAGCGTGCGGCAGCCGACATGCCCGCATCAGATCTCGGTGACGATTTTTATGCAACGATAGATCTGTCGTATACAGACAACTCGGTCGGTGTAAGCGTTGATAATAACGTAGTTGCGATGGACAAGAATGACTCTTCTCCCTCACAGCTCTGGCACTTCACACGCAATATCGACGGCTCGTATTTTATTGAAAACCTCGCTATGGGCACCGTTCTTGACGTTGCTTACTCATCGTCCGAATACGGCACGAACGTCGGCGTATACACCAACGTAAAGGCCGCAAACCAGAAATGGCACATCGTAGAGCATGACGGCGGATACATATTCCTTACGAAATGCGCTGACGACAGAGCCCTTGACGTTTACGCAGGCTCTGAGGATGCAGGCGCAAACGTACAGATATACGGTCTTAACTACTCCGATGCACAGATATTCAACATCAGCAAGGTTGAAAACGTGCAGACGGATGTGGAAGGTTATTTTGAGCGCTTCTCAGCTCTCGATTATCCGAAGCAGTTCTATGCAAACCTCAAGTTCGGCTCAAGAAAGATAACGGCTGCTGAAAACGGCAACGCTTGTATGATGGATCAGAGCCAGTACTGGCAATTTGAGCTTCAATCGGACGGCACGTACAAGATAACGAGCACGTACAACGGTAATGTGCTTGACATCGCCGCGGCAAAGATGGAAAACTTCACGAACGTTCAGACGTATCAGAGCAACGATACGAAGGCTCAGCGCTGGTATATTTACATAAAGAACGGTTACGCTATACTGCGTTCTGCGCTTGATCCCAAATTCGTGCTTGACCTGCACGGCGGTCTTGATATTGAAAACGGAAACATTCAGATATACACATATAACGATTCTGCTGCTCAGCAGTTCAAAATAACCGATGCTGTCAATACGCTTCCCGCGTTCAAGGTATCGTGCCCGTACAACAAAGTAGTTTACGGCAGATACCATACGCTTGAAGAAGCAAAGGCTAACACGAAGGATTATTTAGGTCAGGTAGTATACGATCTTGCCGGTAATCGCGTATACAATCCTTGTCCTTCGTATATGGCTGCAAAGATACTTTACAATGCAAAGCGCGCGTCTGACTTTGCGGCGGCTCACGGATTTGTTTACGGCCACGCTGACATCAACCCCGGTTATAACTGGCAGAACCTCGACATCAACAATCCTACCGTAAAAGATGAAAGATGCAGCAGCTGTGACAGACTCGTTGACTGGGCACTGTGGCTCAGCGGAGTAAGATCAGACAGAGGAAACGTCACAACTCACGGTCCCGTCGTTTACGAGCAGGTTAAATGGGTACCGACTCTTGGATATATCAAGATCACAGACCCCTCACAGCTCAAGCCCGGCGACCTTGTATTTACAACGTATGACTATACGAAGCCCGGAACACCCGGACACGCATTTATCTGCGCAAGTAACAATATGGGCGGAAATCTGTACTTAAGATATGACCACGGAGCAGTGGAAAGAATCAGATATTTGCCTACGAACAGAAACGGTGTACCGTATAATTATTTCCTTGACGGTAAAGCACCGTTCGTTGAAAGAATAGGAACAGCCGATCAGCCCACATTCTACTACGCATACAGACCCATAGACTGATAACGAATATCCCCGTTACCGAAACGTCGGTAACGGGGATATTTTTGTCGTTTTGTTTTATCAGATGCGTTTGTATCAGTCCTTTGCAATATTTGCCTTGTAGTATGCTACGGCAAGGTCGGTCACAAGGTTGTACGACCTGCTTCCCTCGCTTTGCCCCTGACCTTGCAGGTATGCGTCCTGAACGGTTGAAACAACGTCGGATGCCGTACTGGTGCGGTATTTTTCAAAAAATTCGTCAAAGCAGATAAGCTCGCCCTTGACGAGCTGTGTCATATCGTTTGATATGAGCTTGAAATACAGCTTGCTGTCCGATCTGTAAAGAGCAGACGCCACGTATTCGTATACGGATAAATAACCGCTGTAGCGGATATACGGATCGTCCGAGGACGTGCATACGAGAAACGCTATGAAATTCGCTTCTTCCTCACGGCTTATTCCTCTTTGGTGCGCCATTTCGTGCGCCACCGTGAACGGCAGAGTGTATTCGGGGAAATTTGTGTTTATATTCGCTTCGCCCGTGAAAAACGTATAAACGCCCGAAATGTGCGTATACGTCCATATTTCAGACATTACTACGGGCTTTACCGACGTGTTCAGCTTCTGAATGAACGTATGCTCACGGCATACCGTCTTATACGCATCGTTTATTTTATCGTCAAGCTCTGAAAGGGTGTACGGCATTACGGATGCCCCGTTCTGACTGTATGAAAGCGATGATGCTTCGGCGTTTACGTTTTCCAAAAGCCATTTTGCCGTATCGTAAAGCTCATAGCTTGACACGGGCTGCTTTTCAAGCGATAGCCTTTCGTCTAATGTTTGAGTGCAGTATCCTGCACTGAAGCCGAGCATAAGTATTGAAAATATGACGGCGGGAATGGAGAAGATGCCGAACAGGTAACGCACCATCTGCTGCGTTGTATTCGTTTCCGAGCGCCAGGCGTGTACGATAAGGCATACCATCGTTACAGGCATTGAAAGCAGAACAAATTCAGCCAGCGAAAACGGTATCCAGCCCGTAGCGTAGGCAAGAGTGCCTCTTATCACAGAGCCTATATATACATTCCAGAAGTCAGCAAACATCGTTGAAATGCGGCATATGCCCCATATTATAAGACTGAATAAAAAAACGCACATTATGACCGCTGACGGTGTTGGAACGTATTTGTTTATAAAAGCTTTTATTTTTACCATATTATATAAACCGTTTGAACCTTTCGGGAATAGGACTGTCTACCGTTATGAGCTTCTGTGTTACCGGGTGCGGAAACATAAGGCTTTTTGCGTGGAGCATCAGTCTTTCACCGTCGTTTATACCGTACAGCGCATCTCCGACTATGGCACAGCCGACGTGCTGACAGTGGACTCTTAACTGGTGCGTTCTGCCCGTTACTGCCTTTAAGGAAACGAACGATATACCGTTTTTATACGATATTTTTTCGTATTCGGTGATCGCCGTTTTTCCCTCACTTTCATCGCACACGCACCGCAAAATAACGCTTTTTTCACGTCTGCGGATGTTTTTGTTTATCACGCCGCACGCTTGAATATCGCCGTGGACGAGCGCAATATAGCTTTTTTTGAATTTTCCGTTTTGCATATCCGATGAAAGCCTTGAACACGCATAAGCGCTTTTTGCACACAGAACGATGCCCGACGTGTCCTTATCAAGCCGCGTTACCGCCCTGAATACAGAGCTTTGACCATTTTTTTCAAAATAATACAACAAAGCGTTTGCAAGCGTATCATCGTAGTGGCCGTGCGACGGATGCGTAGGCATTCCGCTTATCTTGTCAACGGCTATTATATGCTCATCCTCGTATAAAACGGATAAGGGAATGTCCGTTTTGCATATATCAGAGCATTCCGTATCGGATATATCAAGGCAAACGCAGTCGCCTGTGCGCAGAATATATCTTACCGTTACGTGATTGCCGTTTACGGTTATTCCGTTTTCCTTTGCCTTGAGTCTTGTTATCTCTGCGTGTGACAGAAGGAGCTGCTGCTGCAGAAAAGTGCGCAGCAGCAGCCCGTCATGCTCGTTTGTTATAACGTAATTCAATTATTTGATCTTTACTGTCCAGCCGAACGGATCTGCAACAGTACCCCACTGAATACCCGTGAGCGTATCGTACAGCTTCTGTGAGATAGGACCGATCTTGCCGTCGTTGATAACTGCCTTCTTGTTTTCATCGTCAAGAGAGCCGATGGGGGAGATAACAGCGGCAGTACCCGTGCCGAACGCTTCCTTCAATTCGCCCTTGTCGTATGCTTCGTAAAGCTCGTCAACGGACAGTGCGCGCTCTGATACCTTTACGTCCCAGCTCTTGAGAAGCTCAACGCAAGAGCCTCTTGTAACGCCGGGAAGGATGTTGCCCTCTTCAAGTGAGGGTGTTATTACCTCGTCGCCGATAACGAAGAATACGTTCATTGCGCCTACCTCGTCGATATACTTTCTGTGTATACCGTCAAGCCAGAGAACTTGAGAATAGCCCAGAGCGTTAGCCTTTTCCTGACCCTTGAGCGATGCTGCGTAGTTACCGCCTACCTTTGCAAAGCCCGTGCCGCCCTTAACAGCTCTTACGTATTCTCTTTCGATGAATATCTTAACGGGGTTGATGCCCTCTGCATAGTACGCCGCAACGGGTGAAAGGATTATGCAGAAGATGTATGTGTGTGACGGATGTACGCCGAGCATAGGATCTGTTGCGATTATGAAAGGACGGATGTAGAGCGACGTGCCTACCTTCGTGGGTATCCAGTCCTCATCGAAAAGAACCGTTTCGGAAATAGCCTGCAGAACGTCATCGTTGGGGATCTTCGGTATGCAGAGTCTTTCGCAGGTGTTTGCCATACGCTCGATGTTCTTCATAGGTCTGAAGAGCTGTACGCCGCCGTCGGGCGTCTTGTAAGCCTTCATACCCTCAAACATTTCCTGAGCGTAGTGGAATACCATAGCTGACGGATCGAGGGGAAGCGGAGCGTAAGGAACTATTCTTGCATCGTGCCAGCCCTTTTCCGTGCTGTAGTTCATAAGGAACATATGGTCGGTAAAGTATTTACCGAAGCCCAGATTGTTATAATCGGGCTTTACTTTGGGATTTGCCGTTCTTTGCTTTGTGATGTTAAGCATTTTTTTCATCTCCATTTATTTTAAAATATATTTTTCTGCAAAATTATACAGAATAGAAGCAATTCTTTTGTATCCCAGAACCGTGGGATGTACGCCGTCACGAAGATATATCTTGTGATTGGCGGAGTTTATCGCGCTTAAAGTGCGCATATCGCACAGCGGAAAGCCTACTCTTTCGGAAACTGCCTGCATTGCCTTGTAGTAATCGTAAAGGGTATAGCCTGCGCCGTTTTTCGTATCAAACGCCTGAAATTTATCCGTTTGTCCGTCATATTCGGAATATCTGTAAATGGGGCTTACGCATATAACGGCGCTTTTGGGGTAAAGCTCGCACGCTTTAAGCACCGCCCCTCTCAGACATCCGCAAAAATCGGTGTTCAAGCGGCTGTCGTATTCTCCGAGCGGCACGCCGTAGTACCAATCGTTCGTACCTGCCCACAGAATGACGAGCTGTACGTTTTCATCCGGCTTTTCCTGCATTATCTTATCATACACCGAATACGGATAGCCCGATGAAAGAGCTGCGGCGTTTTCTGCAAGATTTATCATTTTTTCAGCGCCGAGCATATCGCACAGATCTTGCTGAAAGCCGCCTGCGGAAAAGTTCGTCGTGGAAATACTGTCTCCGTATATAACACAGCTTTTCATACTCATTCCGCCTTTTGTCCGTCGGTATCCGTGTCTGCATCCTCGATGTTTTGTACGGTGTCATAAACGTCGTTTTCCCGTTGAGCATTTTCGGTATTGCCGCTTTCTTCCGTCATCTGCTGCAAAAGCTGCTCACAGCGTTGGCTGTACGTTGAGTCTGGTGAGTGGATAAGAGCCATTATACGCTCTTTTCTCTTTTTTCTGCGTTTAAGGTCGATCACCGTCAGCGTGCAGAGCAGTGCCAGACCGAATATGCACGCGATAAGTCCTATAATAAAGCCCTGCGGGATATACGATAGCTCTATCGTATGCTCGCCCTCGGATGCCGTAAAGCACAGAAGCGAATCAAGAGATTTCTGCAAGGGGACTTTTTTGCCGTCTACTTTGACCGTCCAGCCCTCGTCGTACGGAATTGACGTGAATATCAGTTCGTCGCCCTTTTGTACGTCTATCGTTCCTTTTATGTGAGTGTCGCTGAAATCGGATACCTTTATCTTGCTCTGAGCGAGCTTTTTGAACGCTAATTCAAACGCGTTATCGTCAAAGAAGAAGATATAATCCTGATTGCAGTTGAAATAAAGGTCGTTTTCCTTTAAGTTGAGCTGTACTGTGACCTCGTGGCCCTTTTCGTACTCGCCTATATAAAGTATCGAGTGCGTTTCATTCGTAAGATACGAGCCCTTTGAAACGAAGCCTGACGAGCTTTCGCCCGGTGCGTTATCTCTTACGCGGAGCGTCGTATTTCTCGGATACTGCGAGGGGAAGTGGATATATATGCTTCCGGACTGCTCAACGGTAAACGTGAAGCTGACAGTACCCTTTCCGCCCGAATCGAGCAGTGCGTACTTGTGGTGCGTATATCCGCCTGCGTACGCCTCACGCACGCCGTCCGTTTCCTTTGACGTTATTTTAACGGGGACGAATATCTGAGTTTCCTCACCGAGCATTGCCGAAACGATGCTGTTCAGTATCGTCGGTGCGGAATATTCGATTATCTTGCCGTCCTCGTTCTTTCTGTCCCAATCGTATTTGAGTATGTCCTCCGATACGCCGTAAAGCATCGGCAGTGCGTATGGGTTTTCGTATGCGTACAGCATATCCGGCTCCGTTACGTCGGTGCTTGTCGGGTCAACCTGCTGCAGCAGCTTTTCAAACTCGGGCATCATTTTTTCCTCATCGTCCGTAAGAACGTACTTTATTCCGATGAGGGAGTCGGCAACGGGGTTCGTTCCGACGTATTTTGACCAGTGTGATTTTGATGCATAGCCGAGCTTATTCAGAAGCGTTATTACTGATGCGTTAAGCGTTGACGTTGATCCCGAAATACCTCTTAAACGAAGCGTCATGTTGTCATTTACCTTGCGGTGAGCCGTTTTTTCCATACGGTAAAGGGAAATATCGCTTTTTTGAACATCCTGCGTTATTCCTCTCCATCTGTCGAAAAATTCAACGTAGCTCGTTCTTGTGGAGTAGTAAACGTCATCGTGAAGCTTGAACATATCGTAAATGCCGTTTATAAACAGCTCAAGGCATACAACGGAGCATAAAACGATCGACGCCGCCTTGCTTTTTTTCTTTGCGACTGCCCACAAAAGTGCTGTAAGGACGCCTATCATTATCATCCAGAACCATATCGTGAGCAAGAGCCCCGGCTCGTATCCGCCGCTTGTTTCGGCTTTTGTGTAAAGCCAGTCAAACTCGCCGTTTTCAACGTCAACGAGCTTTTGTATCATCATCACGACAACTCCGAGTATTCCGCCCGTTGCAAACACGACTCTGAACGTCTGCATTCTTAAGAACCGCAACGCATCGTACGCAAATATCAGAACGAGGAAGATGAACATAAAGCTGTAACGGTAGTTAAGCCAGTTGGGCTTCTGCATTCCGTGCCAGAAAAGGTCGATCGTCGAGCCTGTGAATGAAAGCACCATTATTGCAAGCATCACACCGCCCATTACTCTCTGTCTGCTGCGTATTCTGCTCGTGAGGAAGTAAAGGGGCAAAAGCAATATCGCAACGATACCGCAGTATATGAACGGCAAGCCCTCGGGCCGTACCGTATCGTACGAGTTCGGCATCATCTGCGTTATTATCTCGAGAAAATCGAATTTTGCCGAGAACGTATATGTGGGATTTGAAAAATCGTTTTTACCGAATGACAGTGAATAATACGTCGGTATCAGTATTACAGCCGAAATGCAGGCACCGATAACGGAGAAAAAGGCAAACTTGTAAAACGAAAAGAAGAATTTGCCGAAATCCGACATCTTATACCGTGAAATGTAGTAATACATAAAGTAAAGAACGACGAATATCGCCACCATAAAGCCGATGTAGAAGTTTGCTATGAAGCAAAGAGCAAGAGTGCTTGTGTAAAGCAGAAATCTGCCCTTGTCGATAAGAGCTTCAAGACCGAGCAAAATAAGCGGCAGATATATCAGCGCGTCCATCCACATAGTGTTCATCGCCTGCACGAACGCATAGCTTGAAAGAGCATACATGCATGAGAACATTATGACGTAAACCGGCTTTGACGGACGTGTTTTATGCAGATAATAACCGAACGTAAGACCCATGCTTCCGCATTTCAAAAGCGTCATTGCAAGCAGAGCCTCGGTTATACCCTCCTCGGAGAAAAACAGAGTTATTATGGCAAACGGGCTTGCAACGTAATATGCGTACATTCCCGAAAACTCGCCCGATAAGGCTCTGTACCAGGTGTAAAACGGCGAGTTATCGCCTTGAAGGATATCTCTCATTCCCTCAAAGAAGTAAACGTACTGTGCGTTAAGGTCAAGCACGAGCACCGATTTGTCACCGAACGGGTAAACGCCTCTTATGATGAATATCGTCCACATCAGAAGAAGCGGCAGTAAGAAGCAGGCTAAAAGATACAGCGACGGGGACGACATTATCCTGCCGAATACCGTCTTGAGCCTGCTTATAAACGTCGGCTTTTTTATTTCCAGCGTGTTATTCATAAATTATAAACAGCGGTCCTTTCTTTTGTATTTCCTGCACGTCATTCCTCGCTATCGCGGATGCTGAGCGCGGAATACAGTATGTTTTCTATCTGCTGAAGGCTTTCTGCCTTGTTTATTGCGTTTCGTATCTCAGCACCGCCCGAAAGCCCCTTCGTGTACCAGCCTGCGTGCTTGCGTGACTCAAGTACGCCGAGATAGCCCTTCGTGCTGACCATAAGACGAATATGCTCAAGCGCCGTCCTTATACGTCTTTGTCTTGACGGGGGAGTGTACGGTACGCCCTGCATATACGCGTTTATTTCTTCAAAGATAAACGGGTTTCCCTGCGCGGCTCTGCCTATTGCTCCGCCGTCACAGCCCGTATATTCAAGTATCCTTTTGAAATCCGCCCCGCACGTTATATCGCCGTTTGCAATTACGGGGATCTTTACAGTTTGCTTTACTTTTGCTATTATATCGTAGTCAACGGTGCCGTTTATATACATATCCTCACGGGTCCTGCCGTGAACGCATATTGCCTCAGCGCCGCATTCCTCTGCGATATGTGCAATTTCGGGTGCGTTTTTATGCTGTCGGTCATATCCTGCGCGTATCTTCACCGTTACGGGAATATCGCACGCATCAACGACGCTTTGTATTATCCTGCCCGCTAAAACGGGATCCTTCATAAGAGCAGAGCCGTCACCGCCGCCGACTATCTTTTTTACAGGACAGCCCATATTTATGTCGATGGCACAAGGCGGCGAGGGTAATTGCGACATCACGCGCGCGGCGTTTGCCATCATCTGCACATCGTGCCCGAATATCTGTATGGCACAAAGCCCCTCTTTTTCGGATATTTGCGCTATTTCAAGCGTTTTTTTGTCACCGTAATGCACAGCAGCGGCGGAGACCATTTCCGTCGTCATATATTCCGCGCCGTGAGATCTGTATATTTCTCTTGCGCAAATATCGGTAACGCCTGCCATAGGGGCAAGAAATATGCCGTATTTCAATTCAATATTTCTGATTTTCATATATATACCTAAAATGTATTCTAACAAAAAAATGTGAATTTAGTGTTACACCACGACATAAATATTTATAATAATTAAATTTATAGGTATGGCTGATACTGCTTTTGACAAAAAAACACCCGTTTGCTGTATGGCGTAGCAAACGGGTATGCTTTTTGAAATTACTTTCTGATTCCGAGCTTTTCGATGATAGCTCTGTATCTTTCGATGTCCTTCTTCATAAGGTAGTTGAGAAGGTTTCTTCTCTGACCTACCATCTTAAGAAGACCTCTTCTGGAGTGGTGGTCGTTCTTGTTAACCTTGAGGTGCTCGTTGAGCGTGTTGATTCTTGATGTGAGGATAGCGATCTGTACCTCGGGTGAGCCTGTATCGCTTTCGTGTGTTTTGTACTGAGCAATGATCTGCTGCTTTTCTTCTTTAAGAAGCATTTTAAATTCACCTTTCAAATTCAAATATTCGATATACATAGCATACGGCGGGTGATGCACGCCTTTGGCAAGCGCCTTATTTCCGTAAACTGTGTATTCGTTGCCATACCGCATAGGATTATATCATAAGCAAACGGATTTGTAAAGGGGTTTTTGAAATTTTTTTGCTTATTACCGATCGGAAAGACCTCTTTTACCGTATTATTAAAAAATTCATCAATTTTTATTATTTTTTCGTTGCTTAACTGCCGTGTATGTAGTACAATGTTGGATGATAATTTTTATTGAAATGAAAAAATGCATATCCGCCACACAGCAGGCTATGCGTTTTCATACATCTACTGTAATATTGGAGGCTGCTTTGAAAAAAATACTGAACATATTCAGCATAGCTGTTATTATAGCCGTTATCTGCCCTTTGATGATCGCCGTTTTTGCCGATAACGGTCAGCTTGGCGCGCTTACGTACGAGCTTTCAGACGACGGTCTGCTCACAATAAGCGGTAACGGAAAAATGGACGGTTTTACAGCCGAAGAGGGCGCACCGTGGAGCGAAAAGGCACAGAGCATATTGTCCGTTGAAATAAAGGACGGAGTTGAAAGTATAGGCGCATACGCCTTTTACGGATGCGAAAATCTCGTATCGGTGAGCATTGCCCCGTCCGTTTTATCGGTCGGTAAGGATGCGTTTCTGAATACAGGTATTTATAACGATATTGTAAATTGGGCTGACGGGGCGCTCTATATTTCTCACGTTCTGATACGCGCGGACAGTGAATTTAACGGCCGTTATTCCGTTGACGTTGACACCCGCGTTATAGCGGACTGTGCGTTTGAAGACTGTGACGGCGTGACGGGCGTAACGCTTCCGTCAAACCTTAAAACCATCGGAGATAGGGCGTTTTTCGGCTGCTCATCTCTTTCTGCCGTAACCGTACCGTCATCGGTAAGCAAGATAGGCAATGCGGCGTTCGCCTGCTCGGACGGCGGAATTAAAAGCATAAGCGTAAACAGTAAAAACACGCATTTCAAGAGCGTTGACGGTGTGCTTTACAGCTACGATATGTCATCTGTAACAGTGTTTCCCGCACAAAA
>JAFYMA010000089.1 GCA_017556845.1 Clostridia bacterium
ACGAGCGTTGCGGCAAGGACGTTTGAGGTTTGCCCAAGCCTTGGCGGACTTGAAAGAATATGCGGCACGGTTCCGCTTAACGGCGGCAGCGTAAGGGTCGAATTTGACGGTAAGGTGTGCAGAGTATATACGGACAAGGACGGCGGCACCTTGATTTTGGGCAATAAAAAAACCGCCCTTAAAAAGGACGGTTATACAGAGGTTTATTTAGAACGCTGAAGGTGTGCAAATGCATGGCTGAGCGGGCTTGCAATTCCGAACGAAACGATACCGCATACGAAAAACTCAATAATTCCGTTTACGCCTATCATTATCCACAAAAGGCTCCAAAGGTTAGTATATCCCGCTATGCCGAGTGAAGCCAGTGAGGTGTGAAATTCGGGGTTATTGTAGAACAGTATCATCATAAAGCCCATAAACAAGGCGGTGTTTGTAAGCGGAGCACACATGCTTGCGGTAAGAAATGCGGGAACGCTCTTCTTTATCGCCTTTGCAATAAAGCCGCATACAAGACCGATGCATATACGGGGAATGATACACATAACAGCGGTAAAGGCGGGGTTTATTGCTACCAGCGATGCACCGAACAGATCGCCTGTAAAGCATTGAATAAAGCTTGTGATTCCGAATAAAAGACCGAAATATGCACCGTACACGGGACCTAAAAGTATCGCTCCGATAGCTACGGGAATCGTCATAAAGCTGATGGAAACGAAGCCGACACGCAGATAGCCCAAAGGTGTGAATGACATAACTATTATGAGTGCCGTGAATACGGCGGCAAGAACCATGTTAGATATTTTCTGTTGGCTGTTCATTAAGTCAATCTCCTTATTTTTATTTCAGTGTATTATACACGAAAAAAGAGGTTTTGTCAAGTTTTTTATATTATAACTTGATAACATACTTTTGGAAATACGAAAGGTATACAATATATGAATTCAAAAAACTATACGCTGTTATGCGATTTTTATGAGCTTACGATGGGTAACGGATACTTTGAAAACGGTATGAAGGACGAGATAGTGTACTTCGACGTTTTCTTCCGCCGTGTTCCCGACGGCGGCGGCTTTGCCATTGCCGCAGGTCTTCAGCAGATCGTTGAATATATAAAGGATCTGCATTTTTCACCTGACGATATATCGTTTTTGAAAGAAAAAGGAATATTTTCCGACGGATTTCTTGATTATCTCAGCACGTTCAGATTTACAGGAGATATATGGGCAGTTCCCGAGGGAACGGCAGTTTTTCCGCGCGAGCCTATAATAACGGTAAGAGCCAAGGCAATAGAGGCTCAGCTTATTGAAACGTTTATACTTCTTTCAATAAACCATCAGTCGCTTATCGCAACGAAGGCAAACAGAATAGTAAGAGCCGCAGGCGGCAGAGCCATATCCGAGTTCGGCTCACGACGTGCACACGGAGCAGACGGCGCTATACTCGGTGCAAGGGCATCATATATCGCAGGCTGCAGCGGTACAGCCTGTGCTATTTCCGATAAGGAGTACGGAGTTCCCGCATCCGGTACGATGGCTCATTCGTGGGTACAGATGTTCGATACGGAATACGAGGCGTTTGAAACGTACTGCAAAACATACAGTAAAAGCGTTACCTTGCTCGTAGATACGTATAACGTGTTAAAAAGCGGCGTGCCGAATGCAATTAAGGCGTTCGACACCATTTTCGGAAAGGATAATAAAAACGTTTCCCTCGCTATAAGACTTGACAGCGGAGATATTGCGTATCTTTCGCTCAAGGCAAGAAAAATGCTCGATCAGGCAGGATACAGCCACTGCAAGATAATTGCATCAAATTCACTTGATGAATATATAATAAGAGACCTTATAAATCAGGGCGCTGCAATTGATGCCTTCGGTGTGGGAGAAAGACTTATAACGTCAAAAAGCGAGCCGGTATTCGGCGGTGTATACAAGCTTTCGGCAGTTGAGGACAAAAACGGCAATATCACTCCAAAAATCAAAATAAGCGAAAACCCCGGAAAAATAACTCATCCTCATTATAAAAAGCTGTATAGATTTTACGAAAACGAAACGGGAAAGGCAATAGCGGACCTTTTGTGCGTTCACGATGAAAAGCCCGATTTTTCAAAGCCGTACGAGCTTTTTGATCCGGACTATACCTGGAAGCGTAAGATAATAACGGATTATACGGCAAAGGAGCTTCAAATTCCGATATTCAAAAACGGCGAATGTGTATACGAGCTGCCGCATATTGAGCAGATACGAAGCTATTGCGCCCATCAGATAGATACCCTGTGGGATGAGGTCACCAGATTTGAAAATCCTCACAACTATTACGTTGATCTGTCACAGAAGCTGTGGGATATAAAAAAATCCCTTCTTGATAAAAACGGAAAATAATTGATTTTCATAACCTTATGAAAAGGAGAAAAAATGGCAGAAGGTCATAGAGAAAGGCTGAAAAGACGGTTTCTTAACGAAGGACTTGAAAATTTTGAGCCGCATAATGTGCTTGAGTTGCTTTTGTTTTACTCAATACCGAGAGTTGATACAAATCCGACAGCGCACAGACTTATTGACAGATTCGGAAGTCTTTCCGAGGTGTTCAACGCTTCTGTAAGCGAGCTTTGCTCAGTTGATGGAGTCGGAGAGAATACGGCGGTATTTCTTAAGCTCGTGGGTGAAAGCTTGAAATACTGTCAAAATGATACGGAAAAGACCGACAGAATAATGTTCGATCAGGAAAAGAGGATCGGAAGATATCTTATCGGAAAATACAGAGGCATACAGAACGAGGTGGTATTTCTTTTGCTGTTCGACGGAAAAAGACGTCTTATAGAAACGTATAAGGTGCACGAGGGCTCAGTTGCTTCATCCGGTGTCAATATTCGTAAAATGGCACAGATAGCACTTGAAAAGCGTGCGGTCTCCGTCATACTTGCACATAATCATCCCGGCGGTATTGCGTTTCCGTCATCAGATGACCTTTCTGTAACCGCATCGCTCAAAAAAGCGTTGATGCTTCTGGATATCGACCT
>JAFYMA010000090.1 GCA_017556845.1 Clostridia bacterium
TATATACGGGTAACTTCAGGTGATGTCTCTGTATTTCTGTTGGCTTCCACCGCACCGTACTTATTTTTTATATACGCTATAGTTTCGTCCAACGTATGTGTACCTGCGATTATTTTCTTTTCAATGCGTTTTCTTTTATATCGATACACATATTGATTTATGCCATTCTTTATTCTCCAGCGAAGCGGCAATTCAACACCGGCACCGAAATAATGCCAATACAATCATAGCCGCTGACCTTTACCGTTGCCATTTCTGCCGGTATATCCTCTATGTCATCGGGCGGGGGCGTCGTTTCATCGGGAAGCGTCTGCTCGGGCAGCGACTCGGCGATCATGCTTTGCACATCCTCAAGAATGTCCTGTGCGATCTTCTCGGCGTTCTTATCCTCCCACCGATTGTATGCCATGAAGCCTATGGCGCCCAAAATACACAGGACACCAAGCAAAACACAGCTAATACCGATCAGCTTACGCATTTGTTTTCCTCTTGTTTCGCAAAAGCACGATTCCGAATGCAATTAAAAGCATACCGCCGATTGCAAGCACGGGAATCGGCCACGTAAGTTGACCTGTTTGTATCAGAGTGGAGGTGTTTGTTACCGTGAAAACATAGCCGTTTTTCTGATAGGTGGCTGTGAAGCCCTGAGGAACATTCACTTCCTTGATGCTGTACGCATCGCTTTCGGGCATATCGGTATAAATTACCTGCCAATTATTTTGTGCGTTCAGGGTTGCTGTTTTGATCACAGTCCCATTTTTCAAAAGCTGCACCGTAACACTTTTCGCCGCCTCGGTAGATGCATCGGTATTCCACACCTTTTTTACGGTGATGGATGTAAGTCTTGCAACCTCTGTTTTGGGAGAAGCGTTAACGTCGTACACATAGCCTTCAGCATTTTTGACGGGCAAAGTCACCATAAACGGAGTGCAGGGAGCAAAGCCGTCGACAGTTCCTGTTTGCCTGATAAAATACAAGCCCAAGGAAAGATCCTCGCAGGTCGCAGTACCGTTTTGGTCGGTAGTGATTTTGGTAGCTTGCACATTTTGCTCTGAAACATAGGCATCCAATTTGACCGCAAGGGACGGATCGTCCAGCTCAATTCCGGAGCTTTCGAAGGCGTCGGTGTAAGCGTAGCTCGAGGTTCCGTTCGCATCAATATGAACCGTTGCCACATAATACACGCTAAGCTCTGCGCCGATAATCGGCTCTTTATCATACTGTTCAGTCAGCGTGACTGAAATAGAGCCGGTTTTTTTGGAATTATGATCTTGAGCAAAGCTCGTGAGTGAGCAGCTTAAAATCAGCAATACCGTCATACAAAGGGTTATTATTTTACGGTGCATGCTCTGCGCCTCCTTCCTCTTTTTTATTCTGACTTGCGTTCTTCGGTGGCTCTCTGTACTTAACGAGCAAATGAATGAGAAGTACAAGAAGCATCGGCGCGGCAACCGCCGGCGTCACCAGCAAGGGTTCTATGCGGAACGCCTCGTTTGAGACGTAAATAATCGGTTTTTCCTCAACCGTTTCAATTCTCACACCTCGAACCAATAGGCGGTGTGTATTGATGCCGTAAGGCGTGCAGGTAAATAAGGTGCAATAGTCGCCGCCTTCAATGATCTGCAGATCGGAAATCTCGTTAGGCTCTATTACTTTTATATTATCCACCTGATAGGTCAGGATCTGATCCAAAACAACGATCTGAAAGGTATCTCCCTTTTCAATGCGATCCAGATCCGTAAAAAGCTTTGAGCTGGGCAGTCCTCTGTGGGCAGACATAACACAATGTGTATTTTCTCCGCCTACCGGCAGGCTGCTTCCCTCCAAATGACCGACACCCTTGTTCAGCACCTTGTCTGATGTTCCGTGATAAATGGGAAGCTCAACGCCAATGCGATCTATCTTCACATAGCCGATCATATCGTTATTATCGGCTATTCGAAGGGTATCGTAGTATCCCGACACCTGTTTATAGTCTCTTAACGGATGATCCGTTTCATAAAGCTCTTTGTTATAGGCATGCGCCTTTTCAAAAATCGCCGTATAGTCTTCCGGCTTTAAATTATCCAAAACAGATTCATAGTTCATAATGGCACGGCTTTGGACTTTACTGTTCCAGAAATTACTGAACGCAGGATATAACAGAATGCAGACACCTACCAAAAAACCCAATGTCAAGAAAATCACGGTCTTATGTCTTCTCATAGGCATCTCCTTTCCGTCATATTTTTCATGGGAGGAGAGGAGAAATCCTCTCCTCCCATTTGGAACAAGTATGTATTTTAATAATTAGTCGGTGTAGACAGACATCTTCTTATGGGTGATAAGGAATACAGCAAAGCAGATAGCTATCAGAGTACCGATGGTGATAAGCCAGAAGGTGCCTTCGCCGCCGGTGGAAGGAAGGGCCATACCCTTGCTGTTCTGGATAACGGTATAAGCAATGTTGTAGCTATATTCGGTATAGCCGTTTTCGGGCTGTACCATTTCCTTTACATTACCTTCGGAATCCGCGAAGATAATGAAGTTCGTAAGATTCTCATCTCCGATATCCATCTTCTGAGGCTTCGACACCGGGTTATATCCTTCAGGTGCATCTGTCTCTTCGATGTAGTATTCGCCCTTATCAAGACCGAGAATAACGATTCGGCCGTTAACGGGGGACACTACCTCGTTTCTCTGCGCTGCGCCGTTAAGATACTTATTAAGTTTCTCTACGTCAGCAGGAGTCTTTGTGCCGTAGAGCTCTCTTGCGTTATCAAATATAATTCCGCTGATGTCTTCGGAGGCACTGCCCTTGCTATCAACCATGTAAACGCCCTCGATGTTGGTAGGAATAACATAAACGGGCTTTGTAAGAGCTTCGTCGCGATAGATCTTAAATACTGCGCCGGGGAGGTTTTCATGGTTAGCAGCGTCTTCCTTAACGATACCGAGACCGTAGGTCGTGGTTACAACTCTGTCTGTGCCGGTCGAAAGTACGTCGTGTGCAACGCCCCAGGATGCGTAAGCGGTATTGTAAAGATTTGTGCTGTCGGATACGCCTATGGTAGCGGAGGGAGTAACAGCCGCCTCATAGTATACTTCTACCTTTGCAGGAGAGGTGAACTTGGAAATGGATGCGGTTTCGTCGTAAACGATCTTGTAGGGGCCGGGTACGGCAGCCGTCTCGTCGCCCTCTATTGTGTACTCAGTCTTCCACGGAATAGTAATGCGGAACTCGTTAAGTCCGAGGTGAACAAGATACCAGTCTGCATCGTCGCGGCTGCGCTGGGCTTCATCTATGCCTTCCCAGCCATCGCCGAGGTACTTCCATTCGCTGGTATTTGTAACGGTACCGA
>JAFYMA010000091.1 GCA_017556845.1 Clostridia bacterium
GGTGCAGGGCTCCGGGACGGACGGGCAGATAATTCCGCCTAATGAGGACGGCGTCATTCTCAACGAGCTTATGCCGTCGAATAAAAACACATTAAAGGACAATTACGGCGAAAATTGCGACTGGATAGAGCTTTTCAACAATTCGGACAAGGACGTAAGCCTTCTTAACTATATGCTTACTGACGATCCGAATAAGCCCGAAAAATTCGTATTTCCCGATATTACGATAAAAGCAGGCGAATATATGATAATATACGCCAGCGGAAGAAACGAAACGGACGTTGAAAAAGGCATAATACACCTTCCGTTCAAGGTAAACTACGTGAGCGAAATAATATGTCTGTTTGACTCCGAGGGTGTTGAAATAGGCAGAATAACAGTAAACGACGTTCCGTCAGACCGTTCGTGCGGACCTGACAATAAGGGCGTGACGGTGATCTTTGCAAATCCCACGCCGGGTGCTGTAAACGATACCGAGCCGTACGTTCCGTCAGCACCGGACGTACCGCTGAACGTGGACGGCAAGGATGTAAATACGTTGTATATCAACGAATATACGACGAACGATACTGCCACGGTAACGGACGAGGACGGCGAATATAACGGCTGGGCGGAGATATATAACTACGGTAACAGCGACGTTAAAATGTACGGTCTTTTCCTTTCGGACGATCCCGAGGATCCTGAAAAATGGGCGTTCCCCGATATGACGGTAAAGGCAGGACAGTACGTTGTAGTATTCCTGTCAGGTAAGGAAAAAGCGTATACGGACGGTGCAGAGCTTCACGCAACGTTCGGTCTTTCAGGTGAAGAGCAGACGCTCTCCATATATAACGGCAAGGCTGATGAAATAGACAGCGTAGCAGTCCATCCCCTTATAGCAAATCTCACTTACGGCAGAAATGCATCAGATGCTTCAAAATTCAGCTTTTTCCCGTGTGCAACAGCAGGAAAGGCAAATACCGTTGCGGGCTTTGACAGTATAGAAAGTGCAAAATATCCGCAGAATAAAGCGGTTTTTATAAATGAGATTGTCGCTGTCAACAGTACGCTTGCCGAAGCCCCCGACGGCAAAACGTATGCTGTAGGTCAGCTGTACGATTACTACGAGCTTTACGATTATGCAGAAATATATAATCCATCGGGCAGTACGGTGACACTCTCTGACTACTATATCGGGGACAGTAAGGATTTTTCAAAGGCTGTTCAGCTTCCCGAAGTCGAGCTTGAAGACGGGGAATACCGAATAATATATTTCGATAACGAAAACTATTACAGCACGAAATCCGACAAAATATACGTTGATATCGGCGTTAACAGATACGGCGAAACGGTGTATATATTCAATTCTGACGGCGTATGCGTAGATAGCTTTGAATACGGCACGCTGTTCGACGGAACGAGTGCAGGCAGAGGCAGTCTTACGGACGATACGGTGTATTATTACACGTCAGTTACGCCCGGTAAGGAAAACGCGTCAGATAAGCTGTCCGGAGCAGTAAAGAGTCCTGAATTTCTTACAGCAGGCGGCTATGTAAATGCGGGAACTAACTGTATTATACAGGCACCGTCCGGTTGTAAGGTGTATTACACTCTTGACGGCTCGCTTCCGTCAAATACGTCAAAGCTCTACACAGAGCCGATAGTAATAACTAAAACGACGACGGTAAGGGCAATAGCATATAAGGACGGACATCTTCAAAGCGATGACGTTTCCGCATCGTACGTCGTTGGCAGAAAGCACAATATGGCGGTTATCTGTCTTACGACGGAAAGCGATAATTTGTTCTCCGACGAATACGGAATACTCGTTGACGGACTTCTTTACGATGAAACGGCGGCGTTTCCGTATAAGTATGCAAACGCAAACTATTGGGAGGATTGGGAAAGACCTATCCGCTTTGACTATATAGACGAAAACGGCAGCCAGGTGCTTTCGTTCAATGCAGGACTTAAGGTATTCGGTCAGTACAGCAGGGCAAAGGACCAGAAAAGCGTGTCCGTATATCTGCGTGATAAGTACGGACCTAAGGAAATATGCTATCCGTTCTTCGGAGAGGATTACGTAAACGTATTTTCATCTCTTGCACTTCGTTCGTCAGGGCAGGACGGAAAGTATGCTCATATAAGAGATGCATTCTGTGCAGAGCTCGTCAGGGGCAGTATAGACGTTGATATTATGGCGTACAGACCCGTTGCGGTATATATCAACGGAGAATATTTCGGTCTTTACGATCTGCGTGAAAGAATAAACGAGGATTATATAGCAAACCACACGGGAGCAGACCCCGATAACGTCGATCTTATCAAGGGCGGTAACTATAAGGATACAAGCTATAACGTTCTTGAGGGAACGGCAGACGAATATAAGGAGCTCGTACAGTTTCTTAAAGAAAATTCCTTGAAAAATGAGGAGAATTATAAGAAAGCGTGCGAAATGGTCGACGTGGACGAGCTTATAAATTATTGGATATGCGTTATATTCTTCTCAAATACCGACTCGGGTAATATAAAGTATTATAAGGAAAATAAAGAGGGAGCAAAATGGCGTTGGCTCCTGTACGATATCGACTGGGGCTTGTGGGCAAGCACATATTGGGATTACAATATGTTCGATGAGGTAACGAACCCCGACGGGCACGGAGTAGGAAACAGCTTTTCTACGTTGGTGCTGCGCTCGTTTATGAAAAATGAGGGCTTTAAGGAGCAGTTCTTGACGAAGTTCGGAGAATATCTCAATACGGTATTTTCAACGGAAAATATGCTAAAGCTTTATGAAAAGATGATAGCTGAAATAGCGGACGAAATGACGTATCATATCGAGCGCTGGAACTATCAGGACGATGTTGACAAGCTTTCATCGCCGTACAGCTACGCATCGTGGGAAAGAAACGTAAATACGTTGCGTACGGTCATCTCGGAAAAAAGAGAGCAGACGATAAAGCATATGATAGAGCATTTCGATCTGTCAAAGGCAGAACAGCAAAAATACCTCGGCGAAACGCTTTCATAAGATAATTATTTATATGAATAAAGGGAGGATAGAACAATGGATTCAAACAAAAGACCTGATTCAATGCAGCGCATAACGAATTTTGAGCTTGCAAATGCTTTTATAAACGAGCAGGTTGAAGCTGTGCGCAAGCAGGTGGGTGACAAAAATGTGCTTTTAGCTCTGTCGGGAGGCGTTGACAGCTCAGTTGTAGCGGCGCTTCTGATAAAGGCTATAGGCAAGCAGCTCGTGTGCGTTCACGTTAACCACGGACTTATGCGTAAGGGCGAAAGCGAAATGGTAATTGACGTATTCGGCAAAACTCTTGATGCAAATCTGATCTACGTAGACGCAACTGACCGCTTTTTGAATTTGCTTAAGGACGTATCAGAGCCTGAGAAAAAGCGTAAGATCATAGGCGGAGAGTTTATCAAGGTCTTTGACGAGGAATCGTCAAAGCTTGAGGGAATCGAATTTTTGGCTCAGGGTACTATCTATCCCGATATTCTTGAATCCGACGGGGTAAAGGCTCATCATAACGTAGGCGGTCTGCCTGAGGATATGAAAATGGAGCTTGTAGAGCCCGTAAAGCTGCTTTATAAGGACGAGGTGCGTGTAGTGGGCGATGCGCTGGGATTGCCGCACGAAATGGTGTACCGTCAGCCGTTCCCGGGCCCCGGCCTTGGCGTACGCTGTCTCGGTGCTATAACGCGCGACCGCCTTGAAGCACTGCGTGAAGCTGATGCAATATTGCGTGAGGAATTTGATAATGCACACCTTGCTGGCAAGGTATGGCAGTATTTTA
>JAFYMA010000092.1 GCA_017556845.1 Clostridia bacterium
ATAAGACGCTGGGCAAACGCTCTGTCCTTTTTGCGATAGCTCATAAATATGTAAGCGTCAAACGCATCCTGTATCTTTTTCACCGTTTCGCCGTCCGTCAGCACCCCTTCAAGATACTTTTTGAGCTTTTCTTTATAAGGTAATGCGGTGGGATCAGGATCAAACTTGTTCAAAAACTGAAGATCGTCAAATATGCTTTTTGCATAAACGTCCTCAAGTCCGTTCTCCTGCATAAGCGGCAATACGGCAATATGCTTTTCGCCCTGCAAAGCATACGGCAGGATCTTTTCCATAGCAAACGAGGGCTTTGTTAAAAGCTTCGTTGTTATGGGTACTACTATAAGGTGCATACTGTATAAGTCGTGCAGGTAGTTTTCCTCGTTATATTTCTCCGTCGGCTCATCGTGATACCATATATCACATTCAAAGGCTGACGTTATATCTTTTTCTATCTCATCACGCAATTTTGCATCAGCGGGATGCGAGCAGAAAAGCACCTTCGGGCGATACTTGTTTTCGGGAAATCTCGGCGATCTTGAAAAAATTATATCATTCATTTCGTTATCCTCAAGGTAAAGCTGTATTTTTTAGTTCAGCCTTGTTACAGAGCATTTTTGGAATATTTCATCGTACAGCAATATGTCAAGCGCTTGCGATATTGGTGTATATGCAGACGATGATCCTGCGGCAACCGCACTTTTCAGACAGTCCGCATCGCTCATTTTCATATATTTTCCGTATACAAAGCCGGCAAGCATACTGTCGCCTGCTCCAACGGTATTGTATACCGTTCTTTTGATTGGCACATCGCAGTATAGAATGTTATCCTTATTTATAAAATATCCGCCTTTGCCTCCGTCGGACAAAAGGACGTTTTCACATCCCATATTGCAAAGCGATAAAGCACCTTTTACAAACGGTTCGTTTGTTATTTCCGCGAGCTCGTACACGTTTGGCTTTACAAGAAATACGCCGTTTTTGCATACCGTGATAAGATCGTTTTTAGTAGTGTCGCATATGCATAATGCGCCTTTGCTTGTAACACGCTCGGACAGCTCTGCATACGTATCATATCGGCAATCGGGAGTGCTCCCGGATATTATCACCGTATCGTCCGATGATATTCCGTCAAGCTTTGAAAGAAGTAATTCAAAATCAAAGCGGCAAACGCTTTGACCCGATGCGTTGAATTCAGCACAGGTATTGCCCGAAAGCTTTACGTTTACACGCGTTTGACCGTCTGTGCGTACAAAGTCACAGTCGAGCCCTTCGCCTTTAAGCAGATCTTCTATATGGTCGCCCGTAAATCCTGCGGTAAATCCGAGAGCCTTTCCCTCAAAATTGCAGCCGTGCAGGCATTTCAACATCCTTAAGACGTTTATTCCCTTGCCGCCCGCTTTGAATCTGCACGAATGTATTTTATTCGGAACGGTTGTTTTTATTTCGGAATCTGATTGAATATAGTAATCCAACGACGGATTAAGCGTTATCGTGTATATCATATTTTTCTCCGTTTCGTAATAAGTGTATTATATCATAAATATCGTTTTTATGCAATACCCCAAATGACGTATAGCCGCCGTCTATGTGACGTTTTTATAACCGAAAACGGAAGATCCAAAGCTCAGGAAGCAGAAAATGCAAGCAAAGAATTCGGCAAATTGACACTCGACGGTATATCCGATGAGGAAATAGAAGTGTTTTTTGAACGTCTTAAAAAAGATTGAAAAAAATATGAAATAAAAATCGGTATATTCGCTTATATTTAAGGTGAATATACTTTTTTTCTAATTATTTTAAATATTTCATAATCATTCGGTCCTTGATTTGCACATATTGAGGTTGTATAATACTGTTGTAAATTCAAGAAATGAGGTATGGTATTATGCTCAAAAAAATTATATGTGCTCTTCTTTCAGCTCTGGTATTGACCTCTGTTCTTGCATCTTGCTCAGGTGAAGCGACAGACACATCTGCTGAAACGAAGGCTGATACGGCAAGTGCGTCAGATACTGCAACGTCTGCTGATACACAGGCTGACGAACAGATCGCAAACGTGAAGGCACTTCAGGTGCTTGACTCTGTAATTGCAGCCCTTACCGATATGCCCTCAGGAAAAAAATACGATTCGGAAACATCACCGCTCGATGCTCTGACGTTCCATTCGCTTTTTATGGAGGACAAGGACATAACGTTCAGTGAGGACGGAAGCGAAATAATATTTCCGCCTGTAATGGATAAGATCGCAGATTATGCAATGTTTATAGCAAACGGCAAAAACCCTGTAACTATCGACGTTTTTGTTGTAAAGAATCCGTCCGACGTTGATGAAGTGAAGCTTATGTGTCAGGATCACATAAACCAGATAAAAGGGCTTATGGAGGGCTACGATTACGACGGAATACTGGCAGCTATCACTGCTAATAACGGGCAGACCGTATACGTAAAGGGTAATTACGTTATAATGCTCAGCGTTCTTAACCCTGCGGCAGCAACAGCCGCCGTTGACAGCGTGCTTGTAAAATAAGAAAAATTCACTCCGAAAGCTTTAAAAGCTTATTCGGAGTGATTTTTTTTTGTTTGTGCTTTAATAGTTCTTTTTGTGCGACATTTCGTGGTATATCATACCGCCGAATACGGCGGGCTTTATGTCTGTTTTCAGATTTGTTATTCCGAAAGATGAAAGAATTTCCCCGATTTTTCCGAGTATAAGCGGTTTTTCTCTTGAAATGTCGTGCTTAAGTATGCCGCCTGTAAACGTTACGGGGGTATCTAACGGCAGATCGTGCTTGTTGAACGCAGTTATAACGTATTGCGCCAGGGACGTTGCTGCGTCTTCGAATATTTGCAATGCCGCCTTATCGCCTTTGTCTGCGGCGATCTCTGCATCCTTTGCAAAATCGGCTATCGCGCGGACGGGCTCTGTACCTGCATATACTCCGTAAACGCTTTTTCTGAAGCTTTCTGCGGGGTATTTTTTTATTACAGCGTCGTATAATAACGTGTAGTCTATACGCTTTTCGTAGTATGCAATAGCGGCGTTGAGGGCGGCTTTTCCCATACTGTATCCGCTTCCGTCATCACCTAAAAGAGCGCCCCAACCGCCGATTATATCAACAGTCTGCCCGTTTTGTACAACGAATGCATCGCTTCCCGTTCCGCACAGAAGCAGAACTCCGCTCGGATAAATTCCACCGCACAGTATGCCCTGTACGCCTTCATCTATAACAACGACGTCACCGCATCCGAGAATGTCCCTGCCGTGCTTTTCGAAAAGCAGTTGGTTGTGCATGAAAAAACCGTACATACGCTTGATATTCAAGCCGTTGATTCCCGATTTGATCTGCTCCATACAGCCGACGATGTTTTTTTCTACAACATCGGGAGCGAGCGTGCGTGCGTTGATACCGCCGTTGTACGTTGTTTTGAATACGGTGTTTAGGTTTTCGTCAAATACAATGGCATCAATTTTTGTGCCGCCGCCGTCAAAGGATATAAAATGATCCATAAAATATATCTCCAAATAGTAAATTTTCACAAAAAAATCATAAAAATGTCGCACAGTTTAAAGATAATTGTATTACAATGGTTCTGTGATTTGAATTATACATTATGCTGCCTGTTCAAGAGGGGTAATATTGTAAACAAAATGTAAAAATAAAAATAAATATAAATGATATAACGAAAATCTGCTTGAAAGGTTTATCGGTTTCATTTATAATGTACATTAATGCTTGAGAAAGGAGATGGGGCTTATATGGCTATATCCGTATTTAAGCGGTATGAAAAGAAGTTCATCGTCACGAAAAGTCAGTACGAAGAGCTGCTTTCGCTTATCGAGCAGTATATGGATACGGATAAGTACTGTCTTGACGGCAGATCATACCGTATATGCAATCTTTATTTTGACACGCCTAATAATGATATTATACGCCACTCGATCTCAAAGCCGTATCATAAGGAAAAGCTAAGATTGCGAAGCTATGACAGAGCACAGCTTGATGACACGGTCTATCTTGAGCTGAAGAAAAAAACGGGCAGGATAGTTACGAAGCGCAGGGTCGGGATGACGTTGCGTCAGGCATACGACTACATATACAATGACGTCCGCCCTGATAAAGAAAAATATCTTCCGAATCAGGTGTTGAATGAAATAGACTATTTCAGAAAGATAAATCCGTGTGCTCCCGTTATGTTCGTATCATATGACAGACGAGCTTTTTTTGAAAAAAATAACGGTGATGTCAGAATAACATTCGATTTTAATATACTTACGAGAAGACACGGCCTTGATCTTTCACTTCCTGTTACAGGTGAAAGACTTATCCCGGAGGATATGATGATAATGGAGGTCAAGGTGCCAAATGCCATTCCGCTCTGGCTTGCGCGGAGGCTTTCGGAAATGGGTATATATATGACAAGCTTTTCAAAATACGGTAGGGAATACCGCAAAATGATACTTGACGATTATTTACTGACGTCGGTTGACGAAAGGAAGTCAACGTGGTATGGATGCAGAAGAAGCGATTGACCAAATGGAAGACGCAGTATCATCTATTGAAGAAGCAATCAGTATTATTGAAGAGATTGTGTAAAGGAGCCGATGTATGAAGGAAAATAATGTGGAGACTTTGCCTGGTCTTTATGGATGGAGATTAGTAGAAACAGAGTGGTCGGGCTATGTCACTATCACAATGTCGCATTAACTGTAAAAACCATGAAGGGACACGAGTGCCTTAAGAAGCAGTGCGACGCATTTCAAAAATGCGAAGAACACGACTTTTGGAGA
>JAFYMA010000009.1 GCA_017556845.1 Clostridia bacterium
GATTGAGGAAATATCCGCTTGGCTGAACAACGACAAACTCGTCAGCAAGATGGCAGAGGATGTGATGGCTCTTTTGGATGAGGACAACGAAATGGTTCTCGCTCTTGAGGCTCAGCTGAAGGAGGTTCGTGATTCAATCGACAACATTATGAAGGCTATCGAGAAGGGTGTTGTCACTCGTTCCACCAAATCCCGTTTGGAAGAGCTTGAGGCAGAGGAAGAAAAAATCACTTTGAGTATCAAGCTGGAGGAAGCCAAGAGGCCGAAAATCACGAAGGAGTTTATTATCTTCACCCTTAACAAATTCCGCAACCTCGATTTGCGATTTGAGAAAAATAAGGAGCGTTTGATTGACGGACTCGTCAAGGCTATATTCATTTACGATGATTACATCAAGCTGATTCTTACCTTTGACGATAAGCCAATCAACATTCCCACATCCGATGAAATTGAAAATATGGCTAATAGTTCGGACATTCAATCGAACGTTTCACCATCAAAAACAGGAACTCCAAAAGGGGTTCCTGTTTTAGATTTTGCCATATGATGAAGAGAACTCCTCAAGGCAAATTCGCAGAATTTGCGTGATGTGTGAGGAAAAATATCCACGGCGAATGAGTTTATAAAACCACCGCCGAGAGCGACCAAACGGTTACTTTCGGCGGTATTTGTTTTACTTTTCTACACTCATCCAGCAGCCTTCTGCGCCGATTCCGTTTTCTGCGGGTGTCAATACGCCTTTTTCTATAAGGTGTTCTACAACTGCGTCGAGAATAGGCAAATTTGCAAGGCTGTTTGCAAATCTCCACTCTCCGATGAGATGAGAGGGAACGGCGCTTTTAATAAGTGAAGCTATCTTTTTTGCAACGATTTCAGCGTCAGCATCAAAATATCCGTTTTCTAATCCGCGGCTGATATCAAACAGTCTTTCTCTGTCGGAAAGAGAATTTACGAGTATCTTTGTGTATAGCATATCGCCGTTACGGTACAAATATCCGCATTCAACGGCTTTGGCACAATGCTCCTTTTCTTCTTCGGAAAGCGAACGAATATCAAGCCCGTTTATTGAACGGAGTGCAAGCTGAAGAAGCGGATCTGTTGATATGTTGTGACCGCAGGAAAAATGCTTTTGAACGCGTGTGATATAGATATTGTCAACACGTACGTCGGAAAATCCGCAGATATTCCTCGCTCCTATACCGTCCCAGCCGTTTCCGTAATATTTACCGTTATCAACGTACCCGAAGACACTGAACGGACGGTCTGTTGCGGTAATATTTGAAAAATGATCCTTCTGCAAGCTGTCTTTGACGCATTTTGCAAACGAGTCGGCTATGCTTGATATCTGTTGCCATAAGATCAGATTAAGATCGACTTTTTTATTAAGATACGGAAAGGCAAGATATTCAGATCTTTTATCCTCAATGTAGCTTGATATAGTATCGCATATTTTGGGTAACTGCTCTGTATAAATTGCATTTGCCTTTTCAAATACGTCCTTATCAAGCAGAATGAAATTAAGAGCATACTTGCCGTTATCCGATCTGCGCAGAAGTCCGTACTTTCCGTTTTCGCCATTACAGAGTATTTCAAGCTCTTCTTCAACGTAAAGCGTAGGAACGTTCAGCTCCTCGGCGATTTCCGATGCACTCATCGGCTTTTTATGGCAAAGCCAAACTATGTGGTTTGAAAACATCCTTGTGCATACGTTTCTCGGGTCGCCCCATTCGGGATTTCCCGTTCCCCAGATCGCAAAATCAATTTTATCAAGAGCTATGGGCCTGTTATTAGTTTCTGCCATTTCTTCTACCTCATTTTTAATTTTCTTTCTTGCTGAAAAAAGTCTTTGACGTATTGCTCCCTCACTCGTTTTATGGCTCTTTGCTATTTCTGATACAGAAAGACCGTCTATATAGAACATTATCATTACTTCACGGTATGCTTTTGTCAAAAAGGCTATCCTGCGGTATATGGCGTTTACACGCTCTTCGGTATCATCGGAATCTGTTTCTTCCGCTAATTTTAAAAGCAGCTCTTCGGAATTTCCTTCATATACAGCTTCCGTGTGCTTTCTGCGGTTATTTGAAAAATCAGCGTACACGTTACGCGCCACCTTCCATATAAACGGATACGCCTGTTCTATCTGTCCGTCGCCGTTGGCTGCCTTGACGATAGCGTAAACAATATCCGAGCATAGTTCCTCCGCCTCATAGCTGTCGTTTGTTCTTGCATAGCAAAATCCAAACAGCTTATCAAGTAAGTCGTTATCAAAAAAATTCAGCAATTCTTGTTTTTTCATATTTTTCTCCAAGCGATCGATCAATGCTTTCACTTATATAGTCAGTGAATTTCGGAAAATGTTAGGCAGACTTTGAATTATTATATCACAAAAAATATGTATCAGTCTATAAAAATACCGCCGAGAGTAACCGTATAGTCGCTCTCGGCGGTGGTTTTATTAAGATTTCTTGTCAGAGGATCATTTTATTCCGAGAAATTGTGCGGCGTTGTTATAAAGTATATCCTCCCGCTGCTTTTCGGTAAGACGTATTTTAAAGAAGAGCTCCAATTCGTCTTTAGGACACATAACGGGGTAGTCCGTGCCGAACATTACCTTTTCAGAGCCGAATTTGCTTATAAGATATTCTGCCTTTTCGCTTGTCATTGCCCAAAGTGCAGACGATGTATCGTACCACACGTTTTCGTGACCGCTGAGATACTGCACACCGTCCTCAGAGGTCATATATCCGCCCAAATGTGCGGCAATCACCTGCAATTTCGGAAAATCGTCAAGTATCTTGCGAAGCTTCCTTGGCTGAGAAAACTGATATTGAGGGCGGTTATCACCTATGTGAAAATATACGGGAAATCTTCCCTGTGCCTCTTCGTAAAGAGGATAGAGCTTTTTATCGTCAACGTCTATTCCCTGAATGTCGGGGTGTATTTTTATACCCTTTAATCCCAAGGACAGAGCGTAGTCGATCTCCTTTTTCATATCCTCGCAATCCTGGTGAAGTCCTCCGAAGCCGACGGCTTTGAATCCGTCGTTTACCGCCGTTTGCGCAGTTTTTGATAAAAATTCATTAACGCGGGGAACCTGATGGGGATTAGTGGCAACAGAAAACACGAGAAAGCCCGATATTCCGTACTGCTTGTCATTATCGGTCATATCGCCGTACGTTCCTTTGCCCTGAGGAACAAAATCATAGAATTTTCCGAGATTCACTACTGCCTTTTCAGATATTGCATCGGGGTATATATGCGTGTGAATATCAAATATCTTATACAATTTTACCCTCCGTCATATACTGCGCATATATGATGCGTAGGTGTGGAATGCAATTCCGGAGCCCTCAAGCTCGGGAACCCATCTTTTTACCCATTCGTAAGAGAAGTATCCGTCGTATCCCATATCGTTAAGACGGTTTACAGCATCCTTTATAGGCAGATCGCCGTAGCCTGTAAGCATATATTTTATCTTTCCGTCAGCCTTTACGGAGTCCTTGACGTGAACATGCTTTATATATTTTCCTATATTACGCAGTGTAAACTCGGGCGTTTCGTCAAAGTATCTTACCGTGTGGTTGATGTCCCAAAGAACACCGCAGTTTTTGCTTTTTATCAACTGCATAAACTGTGACATCTTAAGAGACGATGCAAGAATACCGTTCGTTTCGATAAGCGGTGTAACGCCCATAGGCTCTATCATTTCGCAAATTTTATCGTATTCTGCGGCAAGGTCCTCTATATCGCATTCTGTAAGCGGGCCGGGAGTGTTTTCGCCCATTATACGAACGTACTTTACGCCTAATTTCTGAGCAAGCTGAGCGTAAGCGAGTATTTCAAATTCCGCCAGAGGTATCTGTGACGGATCTGACATATATGCTCCCGACGTAAGTATCGGAATACAAAGATTTGATCCTGTAAGCTCGTTTTTCGTTTTTTCGATATTGCTATCGCTGAATATTTTTATTCTCGGCGGAAACATTTCACGCATTATACCGCGAATTTCTATGCCGTCAAAGCCAAGATCGCGTGCTACTGCAAGTATTTCAGCCCATGTCCATTCAGGGCAGCCCAACGTTGAAAAGCTTAGTTTCATATTTTCAGATCCTTTCTTATGCGGTTTCAACCGATGCTGCATCGTGAAGATCAAGCATATCGACAGCCATTTCACGAAGCTTGTATTTTTGTATCTTTCCGCTTGCCGTCATGGGCAATTCGTCTATTATCAATACGTATTTCGGCACCTTGTGGCGCGCCATATTCGCCTTTACGTAATCCTTGATCTCGTCGGGAGTTATTTCCATACCGTCCTTTGCGACTACGAATGCGCATATCTCCTCACCGTACTGTACGCTCGGCGCACCGACTACCTGAACGTCCTTTACCTTTTCGTAGGTGTATATAAAGTCCTCGATCTCTTTGGGGTAAATGTTTTCACCGCCTCTGATTATCATATCCTTTATTCTGCCCGTTATCTTGTAATATCCGTCCTCGTCAACACACGCAAGGTCACCTGTATGAAGCCAGCCGTCCTTGTCTATTGCCTGTGCTGTTGCCTCGGGCATCTTGTAATAGCCCTTCATGATATTGTAGCCTCTTGCGCAGAACTCACCGTTGATGCCGGGGCCTACCTCCTCGCCCGTTTCAGGATCAACTATCTTTGTTTCAACGCAAGGCATTGATTTTCCTACGGAATTTACTCTGTGCTCAAGCGTTTCGTCCGTGGTCGTCATCGTGCAGGCAGGTGATGCCTCCGTCTGACCGTACGTTATAGTGATCTCACGCATACCCATTTCGTCGATAGCACGCTTCATCATTTCAATAGGGCAGGGAGAGCCTGCCATTATTCCCGTGCGGAGATTTAATTTAAAGCGCTTGAATTCGGGATGCTCCAGCATTGCAATAAACATCGTGGGAACTCCGTGAACGGCTGTGCACTGTTCCTTTTCAAGAACCTCAAGCACCGTTAAGGGCTGATAGTAATTTACGGGCACCATCGTAGTTGCGTGAGTGATTGACGCCATTATCGCAAGCACCAGACCGAAGCAGTGGAAGAAGGGAACGGGAATACACAGCTTATCCTTTTCGGAAAACTTCATACAGTCGCCTATTCCGAGACCGTTGTTTATAATATTGTAGTGCGTAAGCATAACGCCCTTCGGAAAGCCCGTCGTTCCCGACGTGTACTGCATATTGATAACGTCGTGAATGTCGAGCGATGCTTTAGCTTCCTTAAGCGCTTCCTCAGAAACGCTTTCATACAGTGCGGCAAACGTATCCCAATGCCACATACCGTTATGAGCGTTTTCGTCGATCGTTATTACGTGCTTCAAAAAGGGAATACGCTGGCTGTTTATTTCCGCACCTGCCTTCATATCCTTCAATTCGGGAATGAGCTGATACATTATTTCAACGTAATTTGAGTCCTTGAAGCCGTCGCACATTACAAGCACCTTTGTGTCTGACTGCTTTAAAAGATATTCAGCCTCGTATACCTTGTAGTTAGTGTTTACCGTTACGAGAATAGCACCGATCTTTGCCGCACCGAAAAGCGTCATAAGCCAGTGCGGATAGTTGGTTGCCCAGATAGCGACCTTGTCGCCTTTTTTGACACCGAGTGCCATAAATGCTCTTGCTATTCTGTCACATTCCTCGTTGAATTCCTTGTACGTTCTCTGATAATCAAACTTTGCGGCGTATTTGACAGCCATCTGATCGGGATAATTCTCAGCGATATATTCGATCTGCTCACCGAGAGTGCGTTCGATAAAATTTGCCATAAGACCTCTCTTAATAATATAATTCACTGATCCAAAAAAATAACCCCGACAAAGCTATTTCGGCTCTGTCGGGGCGAAGAAAAAACGAATCTCCGCGGTACCACCCGCATTTTTATCTTCGGATACTGAAATATCCTATCCCTGTAACGGAGGAGTACCGTGCGCGCTTAGGTAATAACTTCGGCGGCAAGCTCAGAAGCGAGCTTCGATCATACAAGCTCCGAAAGGCTCACACCATACCCTTTCTCTCTGCAGGATCCGTACGATCTACTTTTCTTCATCATAGCTTTTAATTCTATGGGATTATATCACGATTTTTATGTTGTGTCAATAAGACGTTTTTCAAATTTACAATTATGCAATAAACTCTTTATAAATTGCGTTTACTGCCTTTTCAAAGTCGCCTTCCTCAATGCCGATGATGATATTCATCTCGTCTGAGCCCTGGTCGATCATCTTGATGTTGACGTCCGCACTTGCAATAGCCTTAAATACCTTTGCCGCCGTACCCTTTGCCTTTACCATCGCTCTGCCTACGACTGCAACAAGAGCAATTCCGTCCTGAATATAAATGCTGTCGGGCTTTACGGCCTTCTTTATGCTTGCTATAAGCTGTTCACGTATTGCGTCAATATCGGCTGTTTTCAGCATGATAGTCATTGTATCTATGCCTGAGGGAAGGTGCTCAAAGGATATATTCATCTCTTCAAAAACAGAGAGAATTTTTCTTGTAAAGCCAACCTCTCCGTTCATCATATCCTTTTCTATATGTATGGACGAAAAGCCTTTTTTGCCTGCAATACCGGTTATGATGTTCTTCGTGTCGTATTTGTCGCTGCTGGCAACTATCATTGTGCCGGGATCGTCAGGAGCGTTCGTGTTTTTGATGTTTATCGGAATACCCGCTATCTGAACGGGGAATATCGCATCCTCGTGAAGAACGGTAGCACCCATATATGAAAGCTCTCTTAATTCTCTGTACGTTATCGTTTCTATTACCTTGGGATTTTCGACTATTCTCGGATCTGTCATAAGAAATCCCGAAACGTCCGTCCAGTTTTCGTAAAGCGTCGCGTTTGCGGCACGTGCAAGAATTGATCCGGTGATGTCGGAGCCGCCTCTTGAAAACGTTTTGATAGTGCCGTTGGGCATTGAGCCGTAAAATCCGGGAACGACGGCGTATTCGTGCTTTTTCAGTCTTTCGGAAAGAACTGCGTTCGTACGCTCTGCATCGAATGTTCCGTCAGTCTTGAAGAATATTACCTCCGCTGCGTCGATGAAATCGTAGCCCATATGCTTTGCAAGGATCATTGAGTTGAGATATTCGCCTCTTGATGCGGCGTAATCTCTGCCTGCCATACCGTAAAGGGCGGCTTTTATCTTTGATAATTCCTTATCCAGAGGAAGATCTACACCCAGATCGTTTGCAATATCGGTGTATCTGTAAGAGATTTCGCCGAAAAGCTCCTCAATGCTTTCTCCGCTTGATGCCTTATCGTATAACAGATAGAACATATCAGTTACCTTGAAATCGCCCGTGAAGCGCTTGCCGGGGGCTGATGCAACTGCGTATCTTCTGTTTTTGTCTGCCTTTATAATGCTTGCGACCTTTCTGAACTGATCGGCGCTTGCAAGCGAAGAACCACCGAATTTAACTACCTTTAAGCTCATTTGAATTTATATCCTTTCGTTAACTGTTTTTCTTGCCGAAAAGCTTTTTAAATATTGAAGTCTTTTCGGGCTCTGTGTTCAACAGATCGTTGAACTTGCCGATCATCGTAAGATCGGTATCAAAATGGAATTCCGCACAGACTCTCAACGCCTCGATATTTTTGGAATTGAGCTTCGTTATCTGACGTGCGCAGGCACGCTTGCCCGAGTCTGAGCAGAAGTTGATAACGAATTTTGCAAATTCGCAAAGCGCCGTATAATCGCCCTTGCTCTTGCCCTGCTTTACGTAGGGCTTTGTGAACTGTGCTATGAAATCTGCCTCCGTTTGCTGAGTGAACGAGAAAAATCCGTACATTCCGCAAACGGTGTCGTAATCGGGTAAATATTCCGACATATTCGGAACGAGCCACGAAATATAATCGTCAAGCTCCTTTTCGGAAAGCGACGAAAGATCGACCTTGCCGTTTTTCGTATATTCAACAAGCGTCGGATATATCTTTTCGTAGCTTTTCTGATTGTCTATATCTTCAAGCAATGATGCAAAGCACAGGCAAAGCAATCTTCCCGAAACGGGCTTGTTGCATACGTTGCGAACGTAGTTTGCTATGAGCCACAAAAGCTCCGTCTGCTTTTTGTTTGGACTTGGGCAGATATCACATCTTGCCACGTTTTCGCAAAGCTCATCGCTGTATTTTATGCAAACGCGGTGCTTTGCGGCAGAGTGCAGGGCGTAAAAGTCGCCCTCCTCTATCTTTTTGCTGAAATTGCTTCTGAACGTCTGACAGTAGAATTCAAGAGCAGGAACGTAATATTCGTTGAAATACTGATCCGATACGGAAAAATAATTCTTATCGTGCTCTTCGAAAGCATCGGTAAGCTCGTCAGCGCTTTCCGCAACGTTCATACGGGCGGTAAATACCGCAAACAGAAGCTCCGTTCTGTCAGCATCCATAAGGTGCCTGTAAACGCCGGACGGATCCTTTGCAGACGCATAGCAGATAAACTCCTCCTGAGATACGGGAATGAGCTTTTCAAATCTTCCCTCAAGCGCCGCTTCTGCCGTAAGATACGCAGAGCACAGAATTACCGGATCGTAGCTTACCGCGTACATGATATGCTTTACGCAATCGTCGCTGTACGGCGCACACGCTTTGATGTATTCTGTAACGAACGATCCACCCTCGGATTCCGGAGTAAGATCCTCCGGCGTCATATTCTTTGCGATCAGATATTCCTTGAATATTTTGCAAACGAGCTTTATTTTATGATCGGGTGCTTCGGATGCCAGAAGATTTACGATAAAGCGTCTGTATTTTTGTGACATCAGTCTGCATGGCAGTGAAACACCTGAGCTTTCAGCGCATATCGCAGCTTTTTCATAAAACGCGAACAGCTTTTCCTCGTTACATTCAGCGCTGCATATAACGGCTAACGATACGTGGGTTATATACTCTTTTATAGCGTTCTGAAGCTTATATGAAAGCGTTTCCGCCTTTCCGCATATAAATATGAATATTGCCGAAACGTAAGCGGGATCAAATGCGCAAACTGCATTTCTGTCCGCAAGAGCAGCTTCGGTAAGACGTATGTACGCTTCGTCATTTCCGAAATTGTTTACCGCAACTGCCGATACTGCAAAATCACGGTACGTTGCTGATGAAATACCGCCTCTTACGACTGTGTAAAGGGTGTATATCTCCTGTATGCGATCGGACGTTACCTTGTTGAAGCACGATTCGGCAAAGCTCTTGAAATCCTCAACGTATTTGTATGCGTGGAGCATTCCGTCGCTCAAAAATTCGTATACGGGATGTATTACGGGATATTCGGGAATATCGCCGTTTTTCAGATCGAAAAGACAACTTCCGAGCGATTCTGCATTGCCCTTGACGGTATCGTTCATGTCCTCGCTGCGTATACCGCATATACGGTACATCTTCATATCGTCAGAGGGAATACAGCACGTAGTGAAGCTCAGGTTATCAATTATCGCCTTGGGAAGCGCAAATGATACGGCGCCGATCCAAAGCGGGATATTTTCCTCGTCGTCGCATATAAATATGGGCTTGCCTGCGTTTTCAGGGCAGGTTACGGCAAAAAGCAGCCGTCTGAAAACGAGCTGTCTGTCGTTTATGCCAAGAAAATTCATAATTCGGTTTACATTCACCGTGTTTGACGGAGTAAGCTCACACTTAGGAAGATAGTCCGTACCCTCAGCACACGATGCGTCTGCATCGGACACGCCGTGAACGAATGATCCTGAGGATATATATTCACACGGCAAGCTTTCAATATCCTTGCCCGTCAGGGTATGCGTTACGATGTTGCGTACGCGTGATCCGTCGGAAAGAACCGCCTCGCCCGATGCGGTAGCACGGGAAAAGATCCTCTTGCCGTCTTTATATTCATAGGAAAATGCAGTGCCGGTCAGAAAATACGGCTTTTGTGCATATTTTTTTGCATCGTCTGATGAAAACCCTCTGCTCTTGCTGAGAACACCCCAGCCGGGTACTCCGTCAAATCCGCTCTGTCTGTATGTGGCGATAAGTTGTTCGAATTTCATATGCTCCTCCGTTTCGTTCTTCACTGAATGGGCATTAATAATCAATACATTATATACTCCAATGCAAAAAATGTCAATACCCTTTTTGGAAATAATCATAGTAGACACTTTAAATTAAATTTACAATTAAAGATTTTATTTGCTTCGATGTGGTGATATAATACTATGAACGCTAAAAAAAGAGGAGTCGTAAATAAATATGATAACCGGAATAAAGCTGTGCGATATGAAGGGCACGGGCGTTAAGGATGGTATAAACGAGCTTTCGGTATCCGATAAGCGCCGACTTGTTGAATGGTACGGCAAGGAGTCTGCGGACGATGCACTTGAATTGTATCTGTGGTGCAAGGGGCAGGCGGCTGTATGCTTCGGTGAGGACGAGGAAAGCGACGTATTTTCGGAAAAGGCAAGCAGTCTCGGAATAACCGTGGACGAGCTTTATGAATATTATTCCTCTGCGGACGGTCTTGACAACGCGCAGGAGCGCCTTTTGATGCCCGCAGATGAAAAAAAAGGCAGATTTATCGTGCTTGAGGGACTTGACGGGGCAGGAAAAACTACGAATATGCAACGCCTTGCCTCATCTCTTACAGCTATGGGCAGACGCGTATACGTTACGGCAGAGCCTACTTGCACGGCAGTCGGAGGAGTTATAAGGGAAACTCTCAGCGGCACGGGCAAAAGAGGGGCAGAGGAAATGGCAGCTCTGTTCCTTGCTGACAGAATAAACCATAATATGAATCCCAATAACGGAATACAGCAGTTTCTGAACAAAGGAATCGACGTTATATGTGACAGATACTATTATTCGTCGCTGGCGTATCAGGGAATAGACTCGGATCTTGACTGGCTCATCGCCTGCAATACGACGTGTCCTGCAATATTGAAGCCCGATATATGCATATTCCTTGATCTTCAGCCTGAAATATGCGCACGGCGCATATCACGCACGAGACTGACGACGGATATATTTGAAACGGAAGAAACGATAAGACGGATAAGACAGCGCTTTGCCGACGTGTTCAGCCGTCTTTCCGATAACGAAAATATCGTTGCGGTAACTACGGATAAGCCGAGAGACGTTATCGCGGAAACGATACTTAAAGCAGTTAAAAATTTATTTTAAGATATAGAAAGTGAATTGATCAGTATGGACAAGAAGATTTTACTCGTAATTATGGACGGCGTAGGCTTTTCCAAAACGGGAATAGGCGACGCCGTAAGTGAAGCACACACACCCACGCTCGATGGGCTTTTGGCGTTCAGACCGACGGTAAGCCTTAAGGCTCACGGCTCTGCCGTAGGCTTGCCCTCAGATGACGATATGGGCAACAGCGAGGTTGGACACAACGCTCTTGGATGCGGTCAGATATATTCCCAGGGTGCAAAGCTCGTAAACGAATCTATCGAAAGCGGAAAGATATTTGCAAGCGAATCGTGGGCGCAGGTCGTAAGCGCCTGCAAGGATAACGGCTCGCTTCACTTTATAGGTCTGCTTTCCGACGGTAACGTACACTCCAATATATCACACCTTATATCTATGATAACGCAGGCAAAGAAGGACGGAGTAAAGTCTGTAAAGGCTCACGTTCTGCTTGACGGACGTGACGTTCCCGCAACCTCGGCTCTGACGTACGTTGATATGCTCGAAAAGGCAATGGCAGAGCTTAACGACGGCACGTTCAATGCAGAGATCGCATCAGGCGGCGGCAGAATGAAGGTAACTATGGACAGATACCGTGCTGACTGGGATATGGTGCAAAGAGGATGGGAAACTCACGTTCACGGCAACGCAAGAGGCTTTGCAAATGCGACCGATGCAATAAACACGTTCAGAAACGAAAATCCCGGTATGATAGACCAGGATCTCCCCGCATTCGTTATCGAAAGAAACGGTACGCCCGTAGGAGTAATGAAGGATGGCGACGGAGTTATTCTGTTCAACTTCAGAGGCGACAGAGCAATAGAAATGTCAATGGCGTTTGACGATGACGATTTCCCCTATTTCGACAGAGGCGTAAGACCCAACGTAAGCTTTGCAGGTATGCTTGAATATGACGGAGACCTCAAGATACCGAAGCGCTTCCTCGTAAATCCCCCCGAAATAAAGAATACACTTTCCGAGCTTCTCGTAGCGAACGGAATAAAACAGTACGCAGTTTCCGAAACGCAGAAATACGGTCACGTAACTTATTTCTGGAACGGAAACAAGAGCGAAAAATTCAGTCAGGAGCTTGAGACGTTCAACGAAATACCGTCAGATAAGGTATCGTTTGACGAGCGTCCCTGGATGAAGTGCGCAGAGGTTACAGACGACGTTATTGCGGCTATAAAGAGCGGTAAGTACGATTTTATCCGCTGTAATTTCCCAAACGGCGATATGGTAGGCCATACGGGAAATATGGCCGCCGTTATCGTGTCAATGTCTGCTCTCGACCTTTGCCTTGCAAGACTGCTCAAGGTGTGCGAGGAGTGCGGTGTTACGATGCTCGTTACCGCTGACCACGGAAACGCAGACGAAATGTTTGAAAAGAACAAAAAGGGTGATTTGCAGGTAAGAACTGCACATTCGCTCAACCCCGTACCGTTCATCGCCGCAACAGGCTGTGAGGGATATAAGATAGCACAGGGTCAGTTCGGTCTTGCAAATGTCGCTCCCACCGTTGCAGAGCTGTTCGGTCTTAAAGCTCCCGATTGCTGGGAAAGCTCCATACTTGTTAAAGAATGATACGCTTGCGCCGTTGTACCCTTTCGGGATGACGGCGCATTGACCGTATATAAGGGTAAATATGAAAGAAAAAAGAAATTATAAAATACTTCTGCCGCTGTTCTGGGAAACGTTCAAGCTCAGCGCATTTACAATAGGCGGCGGATACGTGATAGTGCCGCTGATGAAAAAGAAATTTGTCGAAAAGCTCGGCTGGATCTCCGAGGAGGAAATGCTCGATTTCGTATCTATGGCACAGTCTTGCCCCGGTGCTATGGCTGTGAACGCATCGCTTTTCGTAGGATATAAAATGGCGGGCTTTATAGGTCAGGCAGTATCGCTGATAGCAACTGTGCTTCCGTGTCTTATACTGCTTACCGCAATATCGTTCGTATACGTTGCATTTGCATCAAATACGGTCGTAAAGGCAGTCCTTACGGGTATGTCTGCGGGCGTTGCGGCGGTAATGGCGGACGTCGTTATCGGTATGATAGGAAAATTCATCAAAAATAAAGACGTGATCTCCGTCATCATAGCAGCCGCGGCGTTCGTTTGCGTTGCGATATTCAAGGTGAACATTATTTATATTCTTGCAGTTGCCTGCATTCTTGGATTTATCATAAATTCAAGAAAGAAGGGGGCGGGAAAATGATATATCTTGAGCTTTTTCTGAATTTTATTTACGTCGGTATCACGAGCTTCGGCGGCGGATATGCGGCGTTGCCGATAATCCAGCATACCGTAACGAAAAGCAACGAATGGCTTACATCTACCGAATTTACCGATATAGTGACGATCTCTCAGATGACGCCGGGACCTATCGGAATTAACGCGGCAACCTTCGTAGGCGTCAAAACGGCCGGTGTGCTTGGGGGAATATGCGCAACGCTCGGATTCGTTTTTCCTGCGTGTATCATAGTAACTATCCTTGCCGTCATCTATGCAAAATACAAAAAATCAGACGTTATGAGCGGAATGTTAAGAGGCTTGCGCCCTGCATCCGTGGGACTTATCACCTCGGCGGCGCTTTCAATAATTACGGTGGCGTTTTTCGGCCAGGAGCTTCTGGAGCTGACGTTTGCAAGCGTTGATCTTATTGCCATAGTGATAGCCGTTATTGCGTTTATACTTATGAAAAAGGTGAAATTTCTTTCCTCTCCCATTGCTATAATAGCCCTTTCGGGTGTAGTCGGCGGAGCAGCTTATCTTATTCAGGGTGCGCTTGTATGACGGTAACTGTTTTAACTGACGGTAAAAGCGTAAGCGTTGAGTGTGAAAGCGGCGAAAGACTCCTTGACGTCTGTGCAAGAGCAGGCGTTCTGCTTTGTGCAGATTGCGGAGGAGTCGGTGTATGCGGCAAATGCCGTGTAAGATGCACGGGCGGACTTTCTCCTGCCGACGAAGAGGAAATATCGCATCTTAAATCTGAAATAGACATCGGAATACGCCTTGCTTGTAAGGCAAAGGTAGTATCCGATGCTTGCGTTTTCGTTTTACAGCAAAAAGCAGAGGATATTGAAATTCCGAACGGTGTCACAGTACCAAACGGTGTTTTGTGCGTCGATCTCGGAACGAGCAATATATGCCTTGCATACAGCGAAAACGGCGTAACCAAAGGAAGATCGCTCGTTAATCCGCAATGCATATACGGCTCTGACGTAATATCAAGAATATGCGCATCAAAGGATCATCTTTCGGCTCTTAACTCGTCGGTGGACATCTTGCTTTCCGATTTTAAAGCGGATAAAAGAATAATATCGGGCAATACCGTAATGCAGTATATATATTGCGGTATTGACCCGTTGCCTCTCGGGCGCTCGCCGTATACGAACGATGAAAAGTTCGGCAAGTGGTACGGAGATGACTATATGCTTCCGTGTATCGGGGCTTTCGTCGGAGGAGACGTTGTAAGCGGTCTTTATTACGCACTTGAAAACGGAATGATCGACGGCGAAACGTCGCTGTATCTTGACGTCGGCACGAACGGTGAAACGGTGCTTATACACAACGGGCAGATGACTGCGTGCGCCGCCGCGGCAGGTCCTTGCTTCGAGGGTGCGGGCATTGAGTGCGGTATGAAGGCGTCAGACGGCGCAATATACTCCTGCTCTGTATCAAACGGCGAAATAAAATGCTCGTCGCTTGGTCAAGGAAAGGCAAAAGGCATTTGCGGAACGGGTCTTGTCAGCATTGCAGCTTGCCTTCTTGATATAGGACAGATCACCGATACGGGACTTTTGAAAGATCAGGTGTACAGTCTTTGCCCTGACGGCAGCGTATATATAACACGGCACGACGTAAGAGCGCTTCAAAGCGCAAAGGCGGCTATACGAGCGGGAATTGAGATACTCTGTAAAAAGGCTTCCATCACGCCCGATATGATACAAACGGTGTATCTTGCAGGGGCGTTCGGAGAAAAGCTCAATACTCTCCACGCCGTAAGAACGGGACTTATACCGAACGTGAAAACCGTAAAGCTCGGCAACTCCTCTTTGTACGGAGCTTGTATGCTATCATCAGATAGCAGTCATTTTCCGAAAATAAAAGCACTTGCAGACAAAATACGGTATATCGAATTGTCCGATGAGGAGCAGTTTGACGAAATATATTTGTCAAGCATGGCGTTTTAAATAATTTACACAAATTTTCCACATTTATTATATATAATAGTTTTTGCGCGTTATATAATTATAAAATAACACGACAAAAGAGGTGATACGGTGAAACCGAATAATAAAAAATTCGCTCTGCGCCTGATACCGCAAATATATATGACGCTCTGTACCGTGCTTTTTACGGTAGGATTTTCACTGTTTGCATATACGGAAAATCTGCCGAAGCCGTACGTAGTTGCTATATGCGTTGCATTGTATCTTATCGTTGCGGTCGGCGGATATATCGTTTTGCGCAGAATATGCTCAGGAAAGCCGTCGGAGTACGGGGAATATATCGACTCGGACGTTTTTCATATATTTGCATCAAAGTACAATCTTCCCGTTGCCGTAATGAACGAGGAAGCAAGGATCGAGTGGATGAACTCTGCCTTTGCCGAGCTGTTTGAGGATGAAAGCGACCTTAAGGGAAAGCAGCTTTCCGATATTACGGATAATGTAAAGCTCGGAGAAATACATTCAAAGGGCAAGGAGGGGCTTGAAGCTACGTTATGCGGCAGAAGCTTCGTTTTGCGTTCCTTCAAGACTGCGTCAGCGGAAAACGTAAGATTTGCACTTGTCTGCACTCCCTCTGACGAGATAAAGCAGGTGCGTGAATCTTATGAAAAAAAGCGTACCGTAATGGCTTATATCATACTTGACAACCTTGATTCGTCAGTCGTTCCTATGCAGGATGAGGCGCGTGCCGCGGCGGCAAAGGCTCAGAAGCTGCTTTTTGAATGGGCGGATGAGATGGGTGCGTTGATCCGTGAGTACGAAAGAGATAAGTATATAGTCGCATTCGACGGAGAAGATCTTGACGCACTGCGTAAGGACGGATTTTCTATCCTTGACAAGATACGTCAGATAAAGATACAGGGTACTGACATATGCGTTACGGCGTCGGGCGGCGTTGCCGATATAAACGGTACGCTTGCCGAAAAGGAAAGCGCCGCATCGTCAGCACTTGAAACTGCGCTTCAGCGAGGAGGCGACCAGATAGTATATAAAGACGATGAAAAGGTATTTTACTACGGCGGTACTGTCAAATCGACGATAAACGCATCAAGGGTCCTTGCGCGTATGTACGCCGTAATGCTTGAAAAGCTTATTAAATCAGCCGAAAACGTAGTTATAATGTCGCATAAGAATATTGACTATGACGGCTTCGGTGCTTGTATCGGAATAGCGAAGATCGCAATGTATCTCGGCGTCAGGGTGAATATCGTATCCAATATAAGCAGAGAGGAAAGCGAGCACGTTTATAAGGACAAAAACCTTGAAATATGCTTGCAGACCGCAAGAAAAATGCCCGAATACGAAAGAGTGTTCGTCAATAAGGCAGAGGCGCAGGATATGATGTCGCCCGAAACACTGCTTATTATAACCGATGCAAATAATCCCAACGTGTTTGAAGCTCCCGAGCTTGTGCAAAGCACGGAGAAGCTCGTTTTCATCGACCACCACAGAAAAGCACCCGAAAATACGTTTGAAGCTGAAATGATGTATATATCTCCGACAGCCTCGTCAGCGTGCGAAATGATATCGGAAATATTGGAGGAGCTTTTGCCCCAGGGTATTTTGCAAAAGCAGGAGGCAAACCTTATGTTTGCCGGTATCACCCTTGATACGAAGAACTTTTCACGCTCGTGCAGTGTAAGAACGTACAGTGCCGCGCAGTATCTCAGACGGCAGGGTGCAGATCAGTCCGACGTTGCTAAGTTTTTTACCGTAACGCAGGACGATTTCAACAAGGAAATGAAATTCCATAAGGATTTCAAAATATACAGAGGCAAATATGCAATTGCCGTAAAAACGGACGAGGGATTACCGGAGGAAGCCGCAGACGATAAGATAACGGCAGCGCGCGTTGCCGACAGTCTGCTTGAAATAGAGGGAATTGCCGCATCGTTTGCAATATGTAAGATAGGCGATACGGTAAACCTTTCCGTAAGAAGCAACGGCAAAATAAACATCGGAAAAATGATGGAGAAATTCGGCGGCGGAGGCCACTATCAGAGCGCAGGCGCTCAGGTGACCGATATGACGCTTGAGCAGGTAGCCCGCAAGCTTCGCACCGTTATAGACGATCACGAAGCAGGTAAGCTTGACGGTGATATCAAAAAGCCGAAGGATAACGAAAACTGATAAAAATTCCATAAGTGAGGTTAATAATATGAAGGTTATATTGCTTAAAAACGTACCCGGTCAGGGTAAAGAGGGTGAAGTCGTAAACGTATCCGACGGATAC
>JAFYMA010000093.1 GCA_017556845.1 Clostridia bacterium
ATAATAGCTATCGCGGTTCTTTTCCCGTTTTATTGGATGCTCGTTTCGTCAGTGAAGAGTCTGACGGAGTACAATCTCCCCGTTCCCACTCTTTTCCCCAAGCAGATCATCTTGCACAACTACGTGGATGCTTTTTCAACGGCTAATCTCGGCACTCTGTTTATGAACACGGTGTACGTAGGTGTTGTTTCAACACTTCTGTCACTCGTTATAACGGTGCTTTCTGCGTTTGCATTTGCGCGTCTTGAATTCAAGGGCAAAAACGCTCTGTTCGGCGCTCTTCTTGCAACGATGATGATCCCCGGTGAGCTTTTCACGATCACTAACTATCAAACGGTAAACAGCTTTGGCTGGATGAACACTTATACCGTTCTTATCGTTCCGTTCCTTGTAAGTGTATTCTACATTTATCTGTTAAGACAGAACTTTATGCAGATACCTAACGAGCTTTACCTTGCGGCAAAGGTGGACGGTACGTCTGATATCAAATATTTGTGGAAGGTAATGATACCCCTTTCACTTCCTACGCTTATATCAATAACGATCCTTAAAATGATGGGCGCATGGAATTCATACGTATGGCCTAACCTCGTTGCAAGCGACGATGCACATTTGCTCATCACAAACGGCTTGCGCGGTGCAGACTTTACGGTTGACGACATGGTCAACTATCCGGTACAGATGGCAGCAGTTGCTATCGTATCATTCCCGCTGTTCCTCGTATTTATTTTCTTGAGAAAATACATTATGAAGGGCGTTTCAAGAAGCGGTATCAAGGGTTAACCGTCATCCGAAGACAGAGATGACTTTAACAAATAAAAAAATAAGAAGGATGGAAAAGAAGATGAAAAGAATTATCACAGCGCTTTGCCTCGTTCTGGCTATAGCTCTTAACTGTGTTGCTCTTGTTGGATGTAATTCAGGCAACAGCAATGATTTTGAGCTGGGTGAGGGCGTAACGTACAATGGCGAACCGGTTGAAATCACTTTCTACCACACAATGGGTGCAAATCTCCGTACGGTACTTGATAAGTACGTTGCAAAGTTCAATGAGATGTACCCCAACATCAAGATCGTTCACTCTCAGGAGGGCGGCTATGATGACGTAAGAGACAAGATCAGTACTGAGCTTACAGTTGGCAACCAGCCCAACATCGCTTATTGCTATCCTGACCACGTTGCTCTTTACAATCTCGCAGGTGCAGTAGTAACGCTTGATGACTTTATAGCAAGCACTACGGAGGTTACAAAGGCTGACGGTTCTAAGGAAGCACTTGGCTTTACACAGGCACAGATCGATGACTTCATCGACGCTTACTATGATGAAGGTAGACAGTTCGGCGACGGCAAGATGTATACCCTTCCGCTTTCCAAGTCCACAGAGGTTCTTTACTACAACAAAACATTCTTTGATGCTAACAACATCTCTGTTCCCAAGACATGGGACGAGCTTGAAACAGTTTGCCAGCAGATCCTTGCGATAGACAGCTCCTGCATTCCTTTGGGATATGACTCTGAAGCTAACTGGTTTATCACAATGTGCGAGCAGCTCAAGTCACAGTACACGAGCGCTGAAGAAGGAAACCACTTCCTTTTCAACAACGATACAAACAGAAATTTCGTTAAAAGATTTTCCGAATGGCACAACAAGGGCTATGTAACTACACAGGAAATTTACGGTGCATATACATCAGGTCTTTTCGTAGCTCAGACGGGCACAAAGTCCTATATGTCCATAGGTTCTTCTGCAGGTGCAACTCACCAGCGTCCTACAGCTAATGCTGACGGCTCATATCCTTTTGAGGTTGGTATAGCTACTATTCCCCAGGCTGACGTAAACAACAAGAAGGTTATTTCCCAGGGTCCTTCACTTTGCATATTCAAGGGTGAAGAGCAGGAGGTTATAGCTTCCTGGCTGTTCGTTAAGTACCTTACAAGCTGCGTTGAGTTCCAGGCTGAATTCGGTATGGCATCAGGTTACGTTCCCGTACTTGAATCCGTAGCTCAGAACGAGATCTATGCAGGCTTCATAAATAGTGCAAACGGCGGCGACAACATCGCAGCGCTTTCTGCTAAGGTTTGTCTTGAACAGAAGGATGCTTACTACGTATCCCCCGCATTCAACGGTTCTTCCGAAGCACGTGACCAGGTTGGTGCGCTTCTGCAGTACTGCATGGTCCAGTACAAGACCGCTTCCGATAAGGACGCTATGATCAAGAAGGCGTTCGAGGATGCAGTTGCTGAATGTGAATACAAATCATAATCAAAGATAAGATTTATATGAAGCATATCAAAAAAATATTATCAACGGTACTTTTGGTGTGTGTTGTTGCAGGGTGCTTTGCATCCTGTAACAATACGCAGGATTCTACGGGTGCTGAAACATCATCTACACCTGCCGAATTCGTCGATTATGCATCCCAGCTCAAGCTGGATATGACGACTACGACGAAAAAAATTGAAAATGTTACCGTAAAGCAATTTATTGACGGAGATACAACTCACTTTTACGTTCCGAACACGGTTACCGATAACGGCATTCTCAAAGCGAGATATATTTCCATAAACACTCCCGAATCGACAGGTCAGATCGAGGAATGGGGCAAAAAAGCGTCCGCATTCACAAGATCAAAGCTTGAAAGCGCTACAAGCATACTGCTTGAAAGCGACACCTCTTCCTTGAATGCAGACTCAACGGGCGAAAGATATCTCGTTTGGGTTTGGTACAAGACTGCGGAAAATGAAGAATACCGCAATTTAAACCTTGAAATACTTCAGGAGGGCTTGGCAATAGCTTCAAGCTCATCGCAGAATATTTACGGAACACAGTGCATGGCTGCAATAGATCAGGCAAGAGCACACAAGCTGTACGTATATTCTGAGGAAAAGGACCCCGATTTTTACTACGGCTCAGCTATTGAGCTCACACTTAAGGAATTGCGCGCAAATCCTACGCTTTATACGGGCAAAACTGTTGCCTTTGAGGGCGTTGTAACGAAAAACAGCGGCCAGAGCATATTCGTTGAATCGTTTGACGATGAGACGAATATGTACCACGGTATATCCGTTTACTACGGTTTTTCGCTCAACGGATCAGGTCTCAGCGTTATAAAGCCCGGAAATAAGGTTCGTATAGTAGGCTCTATGCAGTTCTATGAGGCAGGCGGCACATATCAGGTTTCTGATTTGAAATATGATATGATGGATCCTAAGAACCCCAATAACATTCAGAAATTGGGTGAAGGATTTTCACCTGCTTACGTCGAAACCACCCCCGATACATTCCTCAACGGCAAGGTTTCCGTAACGGTTATTGATGAAAACGGTGAAGAATCACTCAAGGAAGTGAAGTATTCCGAGCTCGCTCTTTCTACGTCTATCAGTATGAAGGATCTTGAGGTAGTCGATATATACGTTACGAATAACGGCGGTGATTCCGACGGCGCTATGACTTTGACCTGCAAATCGGCAGGACAGACCATCTCGGTACGTACCGAGGTGCTTACAGATGCTTCCGGTGCTTTGATAACTCCCGATTATTTCAATGGTAAGACCATTGATGTAAAGGGATTGGTAGATTACTTTGACGGTAAATATCAGATCAAGGTATTGTCTGTAAACGATGTTGTGATACATTAATAAAAGGAGTATAAAAATTATGAAAAAACTGTTGATCTTAATTCTTGCTCTTGCTTTGGCAGTTTGCCCCCTCGTTTCGTGCGGTAACGATTCTGCAGCAGAAACATCTGCACAGACGGGTGCATATGATGTTGCATCAGCAGCAGCATTTTTGAAAAATATGTATAAGCAGTATCTCACAGCTCCTGAAACGGGCAGAGATTTCACGCTTACATCACAGGTTATGAACAACGGTGTTGCATACACTGTTACATGGACAACTAACTCAGATAAAGTAGTAGTTGAACCCAATGAAGCTGAAAAGCAGGTAACTATAAACGTTGATGAAAAGACACCTGAGGTTGTAAATTATGACCTTACGGCGACAGTTGCTTCTCCCTCTGGCGAAACAGCGACTGTAGTTTTCAAGCTCGTAATCCCTGCATACACTCCTTCGCCTGTTGTTACAACGGTTGAAGAGGGCAAGGCTTACAAGTTCTACATTGATCAGAAGCTCTCCAAAAAGATCGTTTATCTTGATGGCGGCGTAAGCGGCAGATACCTTTCCACAACAACTGACGGCACAAAGGCACTTGATTTCTTTGCTGAAAAGTCAGGCGACGGCTTTAAGTTCTACGCAACTATCGACGGCGCTAAGATGTATATCGACACTTATCTCAATGATGAGGGCAAGCAGTCCGTAAAATATGCTGCTTCCACAGAATGCGTATACAAGTACAATGCTGAAACATACGCATGGGAAGTTAAAGTAGGCGACTCTATGTACTACCTCGGTACGTACAGCACATATGATACAGTAAGTGCTTCTGCTACTTCATACATCAGCGCTGACAACACGAGAGTAAGCCAGTTCCCGATGGAGCTTGTTTACGAGGTTGTTGAGGTTGCTCCCGATGCAGGTAACGAAGATAACAAGGACGACGATAACAAGAATGAAAACAACACTACTGTTAAGGCAGAGGTTGTTTCTGCTCCCGAAGCAGAAAAGGCATATAAGTTCTACCTCAATCAGGCTGAGGCAAGCAAGATACTTTATCTTGACGGCGGCGTTTCCGGCGACAGATATCTTACAATGACCGATGATTATTCAAAGGCTCTTGACTTCTACGTTGAAGCTGCTGAAGGCGGATTCAAGTTCTTTACAAACAAGGATGGCGCAAAGAAATATCTTGATCTTTATATAAACGCTGACGGCAAGCAGGCTCTTCAGTACGCTGATGCTTCCACAGTTGTTTACTCCTACAATGCAGCAACATTTGCATGGGAAGCAACAGTTGACGGTACAGCTTACTATCTCGGCACATACGGCACTTTTGAAACAGTAAGTGCGTCCAAGACGTCTTATATCAGCGCTGAAAACACAAGAGTAAGCCAGTTCCCGATGGAGATCGTAACAGGTGAAGTAAAGTCTTCAACTGAAGAGGGCGGCAGCACAGCTCCCACAGTTCAGGTAGTTTCCGCTCCTGCAGCTGATACAGCTTATAACTTCTACTACTATCAGGGTAAGGTTGGTAAGACACTTTACATTGACGGCGGTATAGATGATGCAAAAGGCAGATACTTCACTACAACAGAGGATGCTTCCAAGGCTTTGAAGGTATACGCTGAAGCAGTTGAAGGCGGTTTCAAGTTCTATACAACAATAAATAATGCAAAGCAGTATCTCAATATGTATCTCAACGGCGAAGAGAAGATCTCTCTCGGCTATGCAGATGCAACCGACGCTGTATTCGCTTATGATAGCACAACATTCGCTTGGAAAACAACTGTCGGCGGTACGGAATACTATATGGGTACTTACAATACTTTCGAAACTGTAAGCGCTTCCGCTACCTCCTATATCAATGCTGAAAACACAAGAGTAAGCCAGTTCCCCTTGGAGCTTATTGCTATTGCTTAATTATCAGTAAATAAAAATGCCTGCGGCAATTCTGCTGCAGGCATTTTGCTTCAATTCAAGCGACGTATTTTTTATAATATGCTTGATATTTTATAAAAAGTGTTGTATAATGTACAGGTACTACACAAGGAGGCTTATTATGAAAAGATTTTTACCTTTATTATTGGTATTTCTGCTCATTTTTTCAGGATGTGACTATACAGTTTATGATGGTTCCGATGCTGTTGACTCTGCTGTCGGCAGTATAACACCTTCAACAAACGCTCCGTATAACGAAGAAGAACCCGTAATAACGTCAGACCCGTACGTCGGTATCAATAAAGCTGAGTTTTACGCAAACTATACTCCTGCCGTAAGCGCAAGCGATGCGTATTACCGTTCACAGCACTTTTTGATGTCGGGAAGTATTTCCGAACAGAACGAAGAACCGACCGTTGCAGATGACCGTTTGGTCAAGGGCGGATTATACGTTCGCAATAGCTCAAGCAGATATTCCGAGGATGGAAAAACATATTATATAATCGACTCGCATGGCAATATCGTTAACCGCATATATAAAGGCGGCGGATACGTGACTCTTGAAGAGGTTGCGGCGTACGTTTTTGCATTTGGTGAAATACCTGCAAACTATATAAGTAAAAAAAGTGATAATCCATCTACTAATCCGTGGGGAAAGTATTTGCGTCTTAATCATTCACGATTCTGGGGCGATACTAAAAAATATCCTTATGAGCCTTTATTGCCGCTTATAAACTACTGTGAATATTATGAGTTGGATGTTGGAACAACGGGAACTACTTGTGATCCGTCGTTCAAGGCGTCACCGTACAATAACGGTACAAAAATAACGCGCGGCGCGGCAAGAATAGTTTATACGCGGTATTACAGCAATGGAGAATTGATAAAGGATATCAATGAAAAGCATCTGTTTTATACAAATAATCACTATAATGATTTTCAGGAATATCTGAATTATCAAGGCGGATGGGGAGAAAAATTCGGTAATATTACAGGCGGCGGTAAGCTGTCAGACAAAAATAACTGCAATCCCACTCCTTACGTTCCTACCGTAAGCGAAGATATGACAAAATAACAACACCGTCCGATGCATGTGCATCGGACGGTCGTTTTATTTCTTGTGTTTGTAAAATATATCCATATTCGTTCTCGTTGCGATCAGAGGAGTGAGTGAAATGAACCCTTCGTGTATAGCAACGGTATCTCTGTCAAGATCATTGGGATATTCGTCAGGTATGCGTTCGCCTGTCTGAATGTACATATCGCCTTCAAGCTTTTCAAAGTGATCTGAAAAATACTGTGACCCCTGATACGTTATTCTTATACCCTTGATCTCATTGGGAATATTGACGTTATAAAGGGGATTTTCCTGCAAAAGCTTGTTTTCTGTGATATAATCGTATACCGTGTCAAGCTGACTGTATGCATATTGCTGACCGTCAACAAAGGATGAAAATGCAATTGCGGGAATTCCGTGCTTTGATGCTTCGAATATAGCACCGACCGTTCCGGAGTATACTATGTCGCCGCCGACATTTACGCCTTTATTGATACCCGACAAAACAAGATCGTATTTTCTTTCAAGACCTATAACGCCGAATCTTACGCAATCGGCAGGACTTGATGCCATATAGTACGCTTCTATTCCGTCACAAAAGGGAATTTTCTTTATTTCAGTAGGGTGTATGAAGTCAATTGCGTGGCTCGTTCCGCTTTGCTCTGTTTTTGGAGCAACAACAGTTACCTCACCGAGCTTTGAT
>JAFYMA010000094.1 GCA_017556845.1 Clostridia bacterium
CTCGCCGATACCAGAAGCGTCTTAACTGTATGACGCCTTGCGAGTATTATTTCGCCACCGCCGCGTGACGAAAATCTCCCCCTGCTGCGCAGCAGGGGGAGATAAAAGAACCTATTCAATTTGTAAATTCTTTTGTTTTTTCGTCGGTCTACTTGACAGGGGGCACATTACGTATGACATAACGCCTGTTTTGCTTTTTATACGTATTACCGCCTGTTGCAAATCATCATTATAATTCCCATACACAAGGCGAATGAAAGTGATGTGAACGCAAATACGGGAATGCATGCGCTCATCGGCGAATCAGTCAATGCAAGCACGACCGATCCTACTACCGTGAACATACCGCCGAACAGTACGCCTGAAAGCAGAGCGGAAAGGATAACGCATCCGACGGGCGTTGTAAATACGGCTTTTCTTTCGCTTTTGCTCAGCGGGAGAAGCTCAGCACGCTTTGCGGCAATTTGCACCTTCGTTTTTAAGTCGGTATCTTCGTTTATAAAATGGTTTGCCATTGAAAAATGTCTGCCGTTTTTTGTGAAAAACGGTGTGAATGCATCGGGGAATACCCCTTTTTCAATATCCTTTTTTCTTGCTAATACGCTGCCGCTTTCCAAGAAATGCACCACTTTTCCGCAGTCAAGCTCCTCGCGAACGTAGATAAATGAAAAAACGTTCTTTTCGTTCAATATGAAATAGCTTTGTCCGAGGCTGCCGTCAGAAACAAGGTGCAAGCCCTTCAATTCCGTTCTTTTCGTGAATATCGGGTATTGCCCGGTATATCCTAAAGAGAGTATCTCGCTCGTTATCTTCTGTCTTTGATCTGCCATATCGTCGGTCGCATAAGCGTCGGTATCGTACGGAAGAGTGCCTTGACAGTCCGATATGATGTCGTACAGAGCGTAAAATACGTCCGCGTCTTTATTCAGCGATGTGAAAAGCTCGTACAGTAACTTTGATCTTTTGGCGTTTACGGGCATTTTCGATGATCTTTCAAAAAGCCTTTGCGATCTTTTCGATGCGTGCTTTGAAAGAAATTCCCTCATCTGAATTGCTTCGTTTTCGGGTATCGGGCCGATTTCGTACTCGTCTATCAGCTTTGAAAACGGAAGCAGGACGGGGTATGCGGCGTTTTCCTTTTCGCTTGCCTTGCCGCTATCGCACTTTTTGCATACCGTTTTTGCCCCTGAAATAAGGTCGTTCCACATACTGTATCCTGCGCGCGGGGTTGCGTTATAATATTCCGTTTGCATTTGCAGGCATTCAAACGTGAAGGTATGCTCCGTATAATCCTCGTCAACGAAGCAGTACGTATATCCGTTTTCGCTTTCGTATAATTCCTTATATATATAATTGCAGTCGATGCAGTGTTCAAGCGATGCGTTTTTAAAAACGAGCCTGTTGACACAGCCCAACGTGGAGTGGGCGAACGTGCATGCGTTTTCGCCGTTCGGAATTATATACGCCTTGCAGTTCGGGAAAAGGCAATGATCGTCCGTTGCAACGAGTGACAGTATTCTTTCCTCGTTTTCCATGCTTTCGTTAAACGCCTTTTCGAGTCTTTCGGCAGCGAGGTCACAGGAGTCATTCAGCTCCTTGTCCGACAGACGAAGAATAAATTCCTTCAGCGACGGCTGCTTTGAAAACGTATCGTTTTCGTTAATATAATTTCTGAAATCTTCATCGGACATAGAGTGCTTTATTTCTCTTACATCCTGCAATATCAAATCTCTTATATCACAATATCTCATAAAAGCTCCAAATAATTTATCGCTTCATTATACTATCGGAAGTCGTGATTGTCAAGAGCTGAAAACGCGTATTATTTTGTGTGATATGTGCTTGACTTAATTTGTGCGGTGTGGTAAAATACCGAGTGTTGCAGACGAAGAGGTGATATGAATGGATTTTAAGAGGATAGAGCTTCGGGATATTGAGAGGATAAAGCCGTTTTTTTCTTACGTTGAGTCTAAAACGTGCGATTTTACAGTCGGCGGTATGTTCATGTGGCGTGATTATTACATCATGGAATATTCCGTGTGTGACGGCGTTTTGATCTCTCGCTTAAAAAATGAAAACGGAGAGATATATTACAATATTCCGCTCGGAAAAAGCACACCTGATGCAATATCGTTATGCGTTGAACGCTTTGCCTGCCCGAAAATACGCTTTTGCACCGTTCCGCAGGAGTATATCGGCGTCTTTGAACGAATGTATCCGCACTGTACCGTTACGGAGCAGACGGACTACGCCGATTATCTTTATTCATCAGAGGAGCTTATAAGCCTTAAGGGTAAAAAATTCAGCCCTCAGCGTAATTTGATAAGCCAATTCAAGCGAAATCATCCGACGTGGAGCTTTGAAGAGGTGAACGGGTCAAATATTGCCGACGTTATAGATTTTTTTAACCGTAATGCAGTACAGACGGGTGACGGAAGCGTCGCGTCAAGCGTTGAAAGCAGTATGTGTTTTGAGGTGCTGAATAATCTTGACTCGTACGGAATGACGGGCCTCTGTCTTACCGTTGATGAAAAAATAGTCGGCTTTTCACTCGGAGAAATATCAAACGACACCTTGTTCGTCCACATTGAAAAGGCGGACAGAGCGTACAAGGGTGCATACCAGCTTTTGATGAATTGCTTTGCAGAACGCTTCGGGGCAGATGTGCAGTATATAAACCGCGAGGAAGATATGGGCTCAGAGGGGTTAAGACGTGCAAAGCAGGCGTATAACCCGATATGTCTTTTGAAAAAATACGTCGTTGAGATCGAAAAAAACGTATAAGGTACTAAAGAAGCAAACACAAAGAGGCAATTTATGAAAATGAATGATGACTGCAGATCGTGTCTTTTGGGAAAATATCTTAACAAGCATCCGAGCGATGCCCGTGCGGACGATATAAAGGCGTATCAGGCTGCCCTTGAGGATATAGTTCAGAACAGGGGTGCTTTGAGTGCTCCTGAGATAGTTGAAAAATTTGAGGAAAAATACAGAGAGCTTTTTGGCAATTTGTCCGAGTTTGAGCGTATAAAGCCGTATTTTAACGAGCTTATGATGTCTTACGAGGAGTATATGAAAAACAGCATAGACTCGTCTGACGATCCCGTTAAAACTGCCGTTCAGTACGCTATGGCGGGCAATTTTATCGACTTCGGAGCACTTAAAAGCGTTGAAGAGGAAAAGCTGAAGGAGCTTTTGGCAGCCTTTGACAGAGCAAGGCTTGATGAGAAAACCGTTGAGAGCCTTAAGCGTGATATTAAAAACGCAAAAACGCTCGTATATTTTGCCGACAACTGCGGGGAGATAGTTGCAGATAAGCTGCTTATATCGACGGTGAGGAAAATAAATCCGAGCCTTGACGTATCAGTCATAGTAAGAGGCAAGCCCGTATTGAACGACGTTACAGAGGACGACGCAAGGCAGGTCGGCATTTACGACGTTGCGCGCGTTATTTCCAACGGCAGCGGCGTTGCGGGAAACGTTCTTTCTAAAATATCAGAGGAAGCACGGTGCGCGGTATATAACGCCGATGTTCTTATATCGAAGGGGCAGGGAAATTTTGAGTCGCTCAGCACGTGCGGACTGAATGTATATTACATTTTTATGTGCAAGTGCGAGCTGTTCGTCCGTCGCTTCGGCGTAAATATGCTTGACGGTATTTTAGTGCGTGAATCGGATATTCCGCAATTTTAAAAAAATAAAAAAATGACCTGCAATGCCTCAAAATTGAGGAAAATTGCAGGTTTTTTGTATTCGTCAGTTTTTCCACGTGTCCTTTGCAAGCAGTGTGAGGATAGGGAATATTTCGAGTCTGCCTGCCAGCATATCAATTATCAAAGTTATCTTTGATACTATGCTGAACTGGCTGTAATTTGCCGCAGGACCGACCTTTTCAAAGCCCGGACCTATGTTGTTGAAGCACGATGCTACGGCGGATACGTTCGTCGTGACGGAAAAGCCGTCCACCGATACTATAAGAAAGCTTATTACTATTATTACAACGTACGCTACGAGGTATACGTTCGTTGCCGAAAGGACCGTTTCGTCTATGACCTGACCGTTCAGGCGCATCACCTGCACCCTTTGAGGCCGAGCCGCCGAGCGAATACTTCTCGTAAAGCTCTTGAACAGCAAAAGCACTCTTGCGCATTTTATGCCGCCGCCCGTGCTTCCCGCACACGCGCCTATCAGCATAAGGCAAAGCAAAATGCCCTTGGAAAGATTGGGCCACGCATCAAAGTCGGTCGAGGCAAAGCCCGTGGTCGTTATTATACTTGCGACCTGAAAGGCACCGTGCCGTGCGGCATCCGATACCTTTTCAAACAGTCCTCCGTGCAAAAGATCGAGCGTTATAAGAACGGAGCTTGTAAGTATCAGTCCCAGATAAAGCTTTAATTCGCTGTTTTTGAATACGTCCTTGAAATGACGGAGCATTATCAGATAAAAGCAGTTGAAATTTATTCCGAACAGTATCATAAATACCGTGCAGACTACCTGTATGTACGGGCTGAACGACGCTATACTGTCTGACCTTGTGCCAAATCCGCCCGTGCCTGCCGTGCTGAACGCGGTACATACCGAGTCGAACAGCGGCATTCCGCCGCACAGCAGAAATATCACGTTTATTACCGTAAGAGCTATATAAAGCATATACAGTATTTTCGCCGTTTTTTTCATTTTCGGCACTAATTTCCCGACGCTC
>JAFYMA010000095.1 GCA_017556845.1 Clostridia bacterium
ATTCCTGTTACTTTCCAATTAAATGTTTTTGTGTATTTTTTTGACAGTTTAAACGAAAAAACAACTATACCGTACACCGCTTGAAGCTTTTTTCAAACGGTGTATTTGCGTATAGATGCTTTATTCATTCTTTTTCTTATTCCTCGGAAGAGGGTGCTTCTGCCTTTTCTTCCTTACGGCGCTTAGGATCGCCCGAAACCTCTACGTTGGGGGGTGTGATAACGTATGTATCGGATGCAACCTTTCTTATCTGTCCGTCGATGGAATAAGCAACGCCTGACAAAAAGTCGATTATTCTCTTTGCAGTTTCCTTGTTCGTTCCCTCAAGGTTGAGAACTACCGTTCTTCTGCTGAGCAGGTGGTCTGCTATCTGGGGAGCTGTTTCAAACTCCTTGGGCTTTACTACCTTCAATTCGATAGAGGAAGAATTAGCGCCGATGCCCATTCCTCTGTTATCTCTTACAGGCTCCTTTGCAGCGGATGCCTTGCCTTCGGATGAGGAATCGCCCTGCTCCTCGTAGCTGTAATCGTAGCCGCTTTCGTCGTTATCAGTCTCATCAAAATCCTGATTGTTGAATTTGAGCTTGTCCAAAAATCCCATGATATACTCCTTTATAATTTAGTTATTGTTATAATTTCTTTTGCCGAACACCGCAGAGCCGACGCGGATCATCGTAGATCCGTTCTGTAACGCCTGCACGTAGCTGTCCGACATTCCCATAGATAAAATGGGGCTATTTACATTATCTAATGTTTTTTTGCAAATGTCAATAAATAATTTATAAATTTGTGAAAAATAATTATGATAATCCGACTTATTTTCACATTTGGGTGCCATCGTCATAATGCCTTTCACCCTTATATTGTCATATTGTAATGCTTTTTCCAAAAACGCCTCGGTATTCTCCGGCATAACGCCGCCCTTGTTTTCCTCTCTGCCACTGTTGACCTCTATCAGAATATCCTGAATTATGCCGAGCTTTTCTGCTCTTTTGTTTATCTCCTTAAGCAAAGAATCACTGTCTACCGAATGGATAAGGCTGACCTTGCCCACTATGTATTTCACTTTATTGGTCTGTAAAGTACCGATAAAGTGTATCTGACACGGAAGATCCTTTATCTGCTCGTATTTTTCAAGCAGCTCCTGAACCTTATTTTCACCGATCGCATTTATGCCGCATTCGTTTACCGCATAGGCTATCTTTTCCGTGCTGACCGTCTTCGTTGCAAGCATAACGGTCACGTTTTCTGCCGTTTTGTTTTCCTGCACCTGCGATAAAAGCAATTCAATATTTTCCTTTATTGACGCTTTTTCCTGCTCCGTCACCGTCATTCCCCCTCAGATGCTATTGCCATAGGCTTATCAAGAAGCACGGAAGGACAGCTTGCGACCATTCCGAACGGATTTACGCAAGCATCGTTTCCGACGCACTGAATATTTTTAAGCAGCTCGTATATATTGCCGCTTACGGTAAGGCCCGTAACGGCTCTGTCCTCCTTGCCGTCCTTTATGAGTATTCCCTTTGCGGAAAGCGAAAAGTCGCCCGTTGCGGAGTTTGCTCCTGCGTGAAGCCCCTCAAGGCTCGTTATCATTATGCCGTTTTCAGCCATTTGCAAAAGCTGCTGCTTTGTATACTCTCCGCATTCAAGACGGAAATTTGAAAAGCCTATTGACACGGGTGAGGAATACGAGCCCTTGCAGGCGCTTGCCGTTGAGCTCTTGCCCGCCTTGTGAGCTGTTTTAAGATTATACAAAAGCGTTTTCAAAACGCCGTTTTCGACTACTCTGCACGTGCGTGTTGCAACGCCCTCGTCGTCAAAGCCTCTTGCACCGAACGAGCCGTCCTGAAGCGGATCGTCCGTGATATTTACGCAATCCGATGCGATCATTTCTCCCTCCTTGCCCGAAAGGAGCGACAGCCCTCTTTGAGCGCTTTCAGAGGAGAATATATCGGCAAACGCCGAAAACAGATCAATAAGCGCCATATTGTCAATGACCGTTTTCATTCTGCCTGCCTTACACGATGATATGCCGCAGTATCTTATGGCATCGTCCGCTGCCTGCCTGCCTGCCTTTTCAATATCAAGTCCGCTTGCATCGAGCGCTGCCGTATACGAAAAGCCCGAGTTCATTTCCTCGCCCTTTTGCGCTATCGGAATGACGTAAGCGGCTATATATCCGTACTGCTCGGAAACGTCAAGACCGCTTGAATTTTTAATTATCTTCCCCGACGTTGACGAGCAAACGTAGCTGCCCATCGTTCTTGCTATCATACCGTCGCTTTCAAGAGCCGTTTTTTCAAGACGTCTTGCAAGGTCGATCTTTTCTGCTGCCGTAACGGTATCGAGTGTCGGCGAAAACGTCTTCGGATGCGGATATTCGCCATCTCCGCCGTATATGAACTGCATATCGCCGCTTTCGATCACCTCGGCGTTATTTACAGCACACGATACCATTCTCGGTATATCGTCAATATCGGGCACGGTCGTTGACGAATAGCCAGTTTTGCCGTTATGCTTTACGCGCAGGGATATTCCGATAAAATCGTTTACGCTGTAATTGTCTATTTCTCCGCCTATGACCTTAACGTCAAAGCTGTCGCCGTAGCAGGCGTATATCTCGTATTCGCAGGTGCAGTTTTTTTCAATATACTCGGAAAGAGCCTTTGCAAATGCGTTTATTCTGTCCTTGAGCATTATACGTCACCTCCTACGAGAATTTCCGATATTCTTATCGTCGGCTGACCGACGTTCGTGGGTATCGAGCCTGACGATGAGCCGCACATACCCTGCGCGAGCGTCATTTCCGACGATACCATATCAATATTCATAAGCACCTGCGCTCCCTTTCCTATGAGAGTCGCTCCTCTTACGGGCTCGTCTATCTTGCCGTTTTTGATAAGGTAGCCCTCCTGAACGCTGAAATTGAACTCACCCGTCACGGGGTTTACAGAGCCGCCGCCCATATGTGCCGCGTACAGTCCGTTTTCGACTGATGCGAAAATGTCTTCTTCCTTATCGTTACCTGCGGCAATATACGTATTCGTCATTCGGGACGTTGGCGCGTAGGTATAATCCTGACGTCTGCCGCTGCCTGTTGACTTCATTCCCATACGGATAGAGCCTAACTTATCTATCATATAATTTTTGAGTATACCGTTTTCTATAAGCAGTATTTTCTGTGTCGGCTCGCCCTCGTCGCTCATTGATAAAGAGCCCCACTGTCCTGACATAGTTCCGTCGTCATACGCTGTGACCTTTTCG
>JAFYMA010000096.1 GCA_017556845.1 Clostridia bacterium
AACGAAATGGCTTCTCAGACGCACCAGCTCCTCGTCGATCGCCACCTTATCTGCAAAAACAGCACACTCGGTAAGCACTCTGTCCTCGCTCACCTTTACGCCAAGCTCGCTTACAACGGCTGAAAGCTTTGCGTAAAGACGCTTTTCGTATTCCTTTACCGTGCTTTCGGATCTTTCCTCTATCTCGTTTACGAGCGTTTCGATGTAGTGACGCTTTGCCCTTATATCCTCGCAAAGTCTTGCGCCCTCTGCGATCCTTGCGTTGTTGAAGCTTTCAACAGCTTGTGCAAGAACGGTCTTTACGTCCTCCCAATCGCCCTGCAGATCCTCCTCGGGCTTCGTTACGGTAAATATATCGTGCTGTCTTGCAACCGTCATAACGGAAATATCGTCCTTAAGACCGAACGTATCACGCAGCTTATACAGCGCATCAATATATCCCTTGGCATACTGCTCGTCGATATCCACGCTGCAGTTGAGTCCGGGCGGAGAGTCAATAGATACGAACACGTCGATCTTTCCTCTTGAAATACCGCACGTACGCAGATACTCCTTTATTTTTTCCTCAAGAAACAGATATGCCCTCGGCAGCTTTATTCCCACGTCAAGAAAACGGTTATTTACAGCCTTCATTTCAACGGTGATATCCTTGCCTGAAATGTTCTGTCTGGCTCTGCCGTAGCCTGTCATACTCTTTAACATAATAAAATATCCTTTGTTTTGATTTATTATTATATTATAAAGCATGGCAGCCTGTTTTGTCAACTTAATTTTTGTTAACAAAACTCTTATATGTTAACTTCCGCTTAATTAAAATTTTACAAATGCAGTTTTATGTAATAATACTGCTTAAGCACTTGAAATGTTTTCGAATATATGATATAATAGATAAGAAAATAACTTATAGGAGTAATAGATGATATGAAAGCAGTTGTAACAGTTGTCGGCAAGGACAGTATGGGCATAATCGCAAAGGTGAGCACCGCGTGTGCTGACGTAGGAGCAAATATTGAGGATATAACCCAAAGCGTTCTTAAGGAATATTTCGCCATGGTAATGGTAGTTGAGATAGACAAGCTGAACGTTCCCTTTACAGAGCTCGTTGACAGATTGGAGAAATTAGGTGCGGAAAACAATCTTGAAATACGCACTATGCACGAAGACATCTTCAATTCTATGCACAGAGTATAACAGGAGGAACTATGATAAACCTCAGTGATATTCTTGAAACGATCAATATGATTAAGGAGGAGAACCTCGATATACGTACTATAACGATGGGGATCACTCTTCTTGACTGTGCAAGCGACGATTGCAACGTCCTTTGCGACAGAATATACGACAAAATAACAAAAACGGCTGAAAAGCTCGTATCAACGGGCGTTGATATTGAAAAGGAATACGGAATACCGATAATAAACAAGCGCGTTTCGGTAACGCCCGTATCGCTCATCGGCGGAAGCCACAGCCCTGACGACTACGTGAAGATAGCAAAAACGCTTGACAAAGCCGCTGACACGCTCGGCATAAACTTCATAGGTGGCTACGGCGCTTTGGTCGAAAAGGGATTTTCAAACAACTCCCTCAATCTTATAAAATCAATTCCCGAAGCGCTTTCAAGCACGAAAATGGTATGCTCGTCGGTAAACGTCGCATCGACGAAGGCGGGCATAAACATGGACGCCATAGCCATGATGGGTGATACGATACTGAAAACGGCGTATCTTACAAAGGACGAGCAGTCGATAGGCTGCGCAAAGCTCGTCGTATTTGCAAACGTTCCTCAGGACAATCCGTTTATGGCAGGCGCTTTTCACGGTATAGGCGAAGCGGAAACGGTAATAAACGTAGGCGTATCAGGTCCCGGCGTCGTAAGCTCCGCTATAAAAAGGGCCGGCGACTGCGACTTATCGCAGCTTGCGGAAATAATCAAGAAAACGGCGTTCAAGATAACCCGTATGGGTCAGCTCGTTGCAACGGAGGCATCAAGAAGGCTGAACATTCTGTTCGGCATCGTCGACCTTTCACTTGCTCCGACGCCCGCTGTCGGTGACTCGGTCGCTCACATTCTTGAAAATATGGGGCTTGAACAGTGCGGCGCACACGGCACCGTGGCAGCTCTTGCACTCCTTAACGACGCAGTCAAAAAAGGCGGCGTTATGGCGTCGTCGCACGTTGGCGGTCTTTCAGGTGCGTTCATACCCGTGTCGGAGGATGCAGGTATGATAGCGGCGGCAGAATCGGGAGCGCTCAGCTTTGAAAAGCTTGAGGCTATGACGGCTGTATGCTCCGTAGGTCTTGATATGATAGCCATTCCCGGAAGCACTCCTGCAGACGTTATATGCGGAATAATAGCAGACGAAATATCAATAGGCGTTGCAAACACGAAAACTACCGCAGTAAGACTTATTCCCGCATACGGAAAGTCCGTCGGAGACTCCGTATCGTTCGGCGGTCTGCTTGGCTATGCTCCCATAATGGATATAAACCAAAGATCGTGCAAGGAGTTCATTTCCAGAGGCGGCAGAATACCTGCTCCTATACACGGCCTTAAAAACTGATACATGCAACGTACACTACTGTCAAAGCTGAAATGTAAATAGTGTGTTAAGAAATAAAAATAACAAAAATTTCGCTTGTTATCTTAACTTTCTGTGCATATAATATCATTTACATAACATTTGATCACGAAAGGAGAAAGCATATATGTTCGGGATAAAAAACGGTTCATATCCGGTCAAAAGCAACGTTTTTCCGCGCATACCAAACGATAAAAAAACGCAGTTTATGCGTTCTGTCGAGTCTCTGCGCCCCCGCGAT
>JAFYMA010000097.1 GCA_017556845.1 Clostridia bacterium
CGGCATACCCACGTACCATTTTGCACACGCGATAGACGATCATCTTATGGGCACGACGCACGTTGTAAGAGGCGAGGAATGGCTTCCCAGCCTGCCAAGACACTTGATGCTGTTCAGATATCTTGGCTTCAAGGCTCCCAAATATCTGCACATAGCACAGATAATGCGTCTTGACGAGGACGGCAACAAAAAGAAGCTGTCAAAAAGAGATATGGGCGCATCGCTTGACGATTATTCAAAGCTCGGTATCGCTCCTGAGTGCGTAAGAGAATATATCATGACTCTGCTCAATTCCAATTACGAGGAATGGCATGCACAGAATCCCGACAAGACACCGGACGATTTTCCTTTTTCGATCAAGAAAATGAGCGTTTCGGGCTGTCTGTTTGACTTCAACAAGCTCACGGACGTGTCCAAAAACGTAATATCAAAAATGACAGCCGAAAAGGTGTATAACGATACTCTTGCGTGGGCGAAGGAATACGATGAGGAATTTTATCAGAGCCTTTCATCAGACCCCGAATATGCAAAGCGTATACTTGCCATCGGCAGAGGCACGGCGAAGCCCCGTAAGGACATTGCAACGTGGGCTGACGTCAAGCCGTATATGAGTTATTTTTACAACAAGTATTTTGAGCCTGCGGTGCAGTTCGACGAAAAATTCGATCCTCGGGATATAAAAAAGGCACTCAGCCTTTATCTTGAAAAGTTCGATGCATCGTTTGATAACAGTGCGTGGTTTGACTGCATAAAGGAGGTTGCCGCCGAAATAGGCTTCGCTCCCGAAATGAAGCTGTATAAAAAGTCACCCGATGAATACAAGGGACACGTTGGCGACGTAAGCTCGTTCGTGCGTATAGCCGTTACGGGCAGAGCAAATACCCCCGATCTTTACGAGATAATCACCATAATGGGTGAAGAAATGATGAAAGAACGCATAAACAACATTATTGCTAATCTGTAACAGGAGAAAAATATGGAAAGCTCAAATTTTATACACGATTTTATAAATGAGGATCTGGCGAAAAATCCCGATCTGAAAATTCACACACGTTTTCCGCCTGAGCCAAACGGATATTTGCACATAGGTCACTGCAAGGCGTTGGTCATTGACTTCGGTACTGCAAAGAAGTACGGCGGTATATGCAATCTCCGTATGGACGATACGAATCCCGCAAAGGAGGATACGGAGTTTGTCGAGGCGATACAGGAGGATATACACTGGCTCGGCTTTGACTGGGACGACAGATTTTTCTACGGCTCCGATTACTTTGAGAAAACGTACGAAATAGCGGTAAGACTCATCAAAGAGGGGCTTGCTTACGTTTGCGAGCTTACCGCCGAGCAGTTCAGAGAATACAGAGGTGACACCTCGCACCCCGCGGTATCTCCTTACCGTGACAGACCGATAGAGGAAAGCCTTGATCTGTTTGCAAGAATGAGAAACGGCGAGTTCCCCGAGGGAAAATATACGCTCCGTGCAAAGATAGATCTTGCATCCGGCAACTTCAATATGCGTGACCCCGTTCTTTACCGTATAAGATATATCGACCATCACCGCCAGGGAACTAAGTGGTGCATTTTCCCGATGTACGATTTTGCTCATCCCATACAGGATGCAATAGAGGGAATAACGCACAGCCTTTGCTCGCTCGAATACGAGGATCACAGACCGCTTTACAACTGGGTGGTAGAGCATGCAGGTCTTGAGGGTAAGCCCCGCCAGATAGAATTTGCACGTCTGAACGTAACGTACACCGTTATGAGTAAAAGATATCTGCGTTCGCTTGTAGAGGGCGGACTCGTTGACGGCTGGGACGACCCCCGTATGCCTACCCTTTGCGGTTTGCGCCGCAGAGGCTTTACGGCAAATGCAATACTTGATTTCTGCGAAAGAATAGGCGTCGCAAAGTCAAACAGTACGGTTGATATTGAATTGCTTGAGCATTGCGTAAGAGAGGATCTCAATATGACTTCTCAACGCAGAATAGCGGTTCTCGATCCCGTAAAGGTGACCGTTACGAATTATCCCGAGGATAAGGTGGAGTATTTCACGGTTTCAAACAATCCGAATGACGAAGCTGCGGGAAGCCGTCAGGTGCCGTTCACAAGAGAGCTTTACGTTGACCGCGAGGACGTTTCCATAGATCCGCCTCCGAAGTATTTCAGAATGAAGGAGGGAGCAGAGGTACGTCTGATGGGTGCGTACATCGTTAAGTGCGATAAGATAATAACAGATGAAAACGGCAAGATAACCGAGGTGCTCTGCACGGCAGATCTTCAGTCCGGCTGTAACAATCCCTTTGATGGCAGAAAGATCAAGGGTACGATACACTGGCTTTCAAAGGATCACTGCATAAAGGCTGACGTTATGCTTTACAACAGACTTTTTACAACGCCCGATCCGTCCGATCTTCCCGATGGAAAAACGTATAACGATTACCTCAATCCCGATTCGCTTCAGAAGCTTCAGGGCTGTCTTATGGAGGAAAGCTTGAAGGATGCAAAGCCCGGCGACAAATTCCAGTTTGTAAGAACGGGATACTTCTGCCTTGATACGAAGCTGCCGAACACGTTTAACCGCGTGGTAACGCTTAAGGACAGCTATAAGGTCAAATAACGCCGATCACGGCTCGTTTGATGTTCAATTTACAAAATATTTACAAAAGAGACCCTCGTGCCTATTGACATGGGGGTCTTATAATGTTAAAATAGTCTGCCGCATGGTGTGGGGCTTGTTTAAACGGCTTGTCCGTGCCTTACTCAGCGAGTTTATTTGAAAGAGAGGTGCTTTTCGTGTTTGCTATTATCGAAACCGGCGGAAAGCAGTACAAAGTATCCGAGGGGGATTCCATCTACATTGAGAAGCTGGATGTTGAACCCGGCTCTGAGTACACATTTGACCGTGTATTTGCTGTTTCCGGCAATGACGGCATAAAGGTCGGCACACCCGTTGTTGAAGGTGCTACCGTTACCGCTACCGTTGATAAAAACGGCAAGGCAAAGAAGATCTACGTTCTTAAGTACAAGTCCAAGAAGAACGAAAAGAAGAAGATCGGTCACAGACAGGCCTATACAAAGGTAACGATCAAGTCCATCAACGCGTAAGCTATGACCAAGATCGTATTTTTCAAATCCGGCGATGCTTATTACGGCTTCCGTGAGGTCGGCCACAGCGGCTACGACGATTCGGGAAAGGACATCGTTTGTGCGGCTATATCCGCTATGACGATGCTCATCATCAATACCGTAGAGGTGTCTATCGGCTCAAGCGTGGATTACCAAATAGACGAAAAAACAACGGATATTCAGGTCATCTGCAAGGGCGCTCTGCCGGAATATGAAAGTGACGAAAAGAAAAATTATGCCATATCCGCCTTGCTTCAGGGATATTTTCTTCAGCTCAACGATATGGTTGAGGAGTATTACGAATATCTGCAGGTGGATGAAGAACAAAAGGATATCTGATATCCGAAAATAATTACGGAGGAATGTGAAATGTTAAGATTAAGCCTTCAGTTTTTTGCACACAAAAAAGGCGTTGGTTCTACAAAGAACGGACGTGACAGTGCTGCTCAGCGTCTCGGCGTTAAGAAGTTTGACGGCGAAAAGGTTCTGGCAGGCAATATAATCATGCGTCAGAGAGGAACTAAGATCCATCCCGGCAACAACGTTGGCAAGGGTTCTGACGACACCTTGTTTGCTCTTATCGACGGCAAGGTTAAGTTTGAAAACATTGCAAAGGGCAGAAAGTGCGTAAGCGTTTACGCATCTGATGCCGAGTAATTGATCTGCTTTCAAAACATTGAAAGAGCCGATGCGTGCGCATCGGCTCTTTTTGCTTGAAAACAAGCGATATACAGCTTAAAAAAAGGTCTGCATTCAAGTGTTGAATCTTGAATGCAGACCTTTGATTTTATTTCAGTACCTTTACGAAAACAAGTATGGAAAGCACGATGCCGACGAAGGCGTACAATCCTACAAGTGAGCCTATAAGGCTGAATATGATACCGATTATCGGAATACCTGCAAGCTTGCCGATAACGAAGCCGCAAACGACGTCGATAAGAACGTATATTATCAGAGTGATGATGAATGACGCAATGTCGCGAACTTTAAATGCGTGGGGGAAAAACTTCTTCAAAATATCCATTTTGTACCTCGGAAAAAAGTATTTGCACTTTGTCTGTGCTTGTTATATATTGTATCACTTGGTTTTGAAAATGTCAATAATCAAAGAGCGATTTTTGAAAGCAAATGCGTTTTTAAGGGTATTGACACGGTTTGAGATTGTAAATTTAAAGTGGATTTTTTTTTAATTTTCGTTTTTGCACAACAATAAGTATTGACAAAATATTTTATATGTGGTACACTCGTTGTACCTCTGCATTTGAACGGCAGAGGGAGGCTGATTCGAGCGTTTTTGCCGTCATCTCCGGCTGAAATGCTCCAAATTCTACAGGAGGTGCCGAAATGAGAGAAAAGATCACACTTGCTTGCTCCGAATGCAAACAGCGTAACTACGACAGCAAAAAGAACAAGAAAAATACTCCGGACAGACTTGAGCTGAATAAGTATTGCCGCTTATGCCGCAAGCACACTTTACACAAAGAAACGAAGTAAGAATCGTACAGGAGGAAAAATGGCTGATAAAGAGCTTAACGAAGAGCTTAACGAAAGCGTAGAGACCGCTGAGGTTAAGGCTGAAGAAAAGACCGCCGATAAAAAAGGCGATGCCAAAAAGAAGACCGAAAAGAAAAAAGGTCCCGGTTTTGGTCAGAAGATCCTGAACGTTCTTAAGGATTTTAAGGGCGAGATCAAAAAGATCACCTGGCCCACACCCAAGCAGACGTTGCGCAACACACTCGTCGTTCTCGGAATGATGATAGTCGTTGGTATTTTCGTATTCTTGCTTGATACCGCTTTTTCGTCGGTAGTTGAATTGCTTGCCGGCATTGGTAAGTAATTACCCGTCTGCATAGGAGGATTTCCCGATATGATGGATGATTACTCTCTTGAGCCCAAGTGGTACGTAGCGCATACGTATTCGGGCTATGAGAATAAAGTAAAGGATAATATACTGAAGATCGTTGAAAACAGAGGTCTGCAGGAAATTATCGTTGACGTAAGGATACCTGTTGAAACCGTTGTGGAGATGAACGGTGCAGAAAAAAAGGAATCCGAAGCAAAGATGTTCCCCAGCTACGTTCTTGTCAAGATGGTAATGAATGACGATACGTGGCACGTAATAAGGAATATCCGCGGTGTTACGGGCTTTGTCGGCCCCGGATCGAAGCCGGTGGCACTGACAGACGCTGAGGTTGCCCAGCTGGGCATCGAGCTCGGCGACGACGCACAGACGCCCGTTACCGTTAACCTCGGCTTTGCCGTAGGTGATACAGTCGCTATCACAAGCGGATTTTTGACCGATATAAAGACCGCAAAGGTCTCGGCCATTTCCGATGATAAAAAGCGCGTTACCGTTCTTGCGGTAATGTTCGGTATGGAAACGCCTATCGAGCTTGATATAAGCGACGTTAAGCCCTTAAAGGATTAAGGGCGCATCCAAGGATGCAAAACGTGGGAGGAAGAAATTTTATTTATTACATCATCTTCCGGGTAACCACACAGGCAAACGGCAGTTGATAAACCGTTTTGCTACAGAAAGGAATTTTTAAAAATGGCTAAGAAAATAATGGCTTACGTAAAGCTGCAGCTTCCTGCAGGTAAAGCTACGCCCCAACCCCCTGTTGGTCCTGCTTTGGGTCAGCACGGTGTAAACATTGCAGCGTTTACAAAGGAATTCAATGAAAGAACGAAGAATGACATAGGTATTATCATTCCCGTAGTTATCACTATCTACGCTGACAGATCCTTCTCATTCATCACGAAGACTCCCCCCGCAGCAGTTCTTATAAAGAAGGCTGCAGGTATCGAATCCGGTTCCGCTGTTCCTAACAAGACAAAGGTTGCAAAGATCACTAAGGAACAGGTTCAGAAGATCGCCGAAACCAAAAAGCCCGACCTTACATCCGGCTCTCTTGAAGCAGCTATGAGTATGATCGCAGGTACAGCCCGCAGCATGGGTATCACGGTAGAGGACTAAGGGAGGTAACGAGAGATGTTTAAAGGTAAGAAATATACAGATAGCGTAAAGCTTATTGACAAATCAAAGCTGTACGATTCCGAGGAAGCACTTTCCCTCGTATGCCAGACCGCAAAGGCAAAATTCGATGAAACTATCGAGCTTCACGTTCGTTTGGGCGTTGACAGCCGTCACGCTGACCAGCAGGTAAGAGGCGCAGTTGTTCTTCCCAACGGTACGGGTAAGACAGTTCGTACTCTCGTATTTGCAAGAGGCGACAAGGCAGAGGCTGCTAAGGCTGCAGGCGCTGATTACGTAGGTGCTGAAGATATGGTTGCAAAGATCACACAGGAAAACTGGTTTGACTTTGACGTAGTTATCGCATCCCCCGATATGATGGGCGTTATCGGCCGTCTCGGTAAGGTTCTCGGTCCTAAGGGACTTATGCCTAACCCCAAGGCAGGTACTGTTACTCCCGACGTTGCTAAGGCTGTTACAGAAGCTAAGGCAGGTAAGATCGAGTACAGACTTGACAAGACGAACATCATCCACTGCCCCATCGGTAAGGCTTCCTTTGGCGCAGAAAAGCTCGGCGAAAACTTTGATACGCTTATGGGCGCTATCATCAAGGCTAAGCCCGCAGCTGCTAAGGGTCAGTACCTTAAGAGTGTATGCATCGCATCCACAATGGGCCCCGGCATCAAAATAAACACAACAAAGCTCGGCTGATTCCGAGAAAAAGTGTAAATAACTACCGACCGAAGCGTGTATTCAATACTGTTTCGGTCGGCTTCATTTTAATCGGTAAGCTTACCGTATCCGAATACATTATTAAAAAAAGGTGGTATATTTATGAAGAAGATGATAGCATTGATGCTTTGCGCAGCCGCTATGACTCTGATGCTCCCGTCCTGCACGTCTGACGGAGATGACGTTGCGGATATGCAAAGCAGTCAGATACAGACAGATGCACAAACCGATGGGCAGACCGATGCGGAAACGCTTGAAAATATCAAAAACGATGAAAGCATTCAGGGCCTTTGGGCAGGTGTGATCGACTACGCGCCTTTTTTTAACGGACTGCTCGGTGATTCAGACGAAAAGCTCGTTGAAAACGTGATGATAGATATGACGGTCGAAATACGTGCTGACGGAACGTACACGGGCGGATTTCAAAAGGAAAGCTTCAACAGTGCCATCGAGAAGATAAAGCCCGTTCTTATAAGAGAATTTACAAGAATATATTCGGAAATGGCTGACCGTGCAGGCGTTGATCTCAAATCGTTCCTTGCATCTATCGGTCATGACAGCGTTGAGTCTGTTGCCGATGCACAGCTCAGCTTTGATCCTGAAAAAATGACGCTTGAGGGTCAGTATCTTGCATATGACGGTAAGCTCTACGTTTCTCTTAACACCGAAGAAAAGCCCGATATGAATTCGTACGGCGTTTATACGGTAAACGGCAACGAGCTTACGATGAGTGACATCGTAGAGGATGAGGACAGCACGTACGGGCTTCTGAACGCCGTAATGGTCCCGATAACGTTTACAAGACAAAAATAATATATCTTACTTCAAGAGCCGACGTAATTGAATTTGCACATCAAATAATCAAATAACATAACGAGAAAAATCCGGATTTAACGTGAATATCCGCCGATCGTAATAACGGCAGATCCTCACGCAAAATATTTTTATCGCCGTGATATGCGGCGGAATGGAGATTATTATGAAAAGGATCATTTCTGTTTTACTCATGGTTATCCTGGCGTTTACTGCGACATCGTGTGTTTTCAATAAGAAGGTCGAATGCTCAAATTGCGGCGAAAAGGTGGAAAAAGCGGCGTTTTGTCCTGCTTGCGGCAAGGCACTTGCGGAGGATGACGGAAAATGCGACAAATGCGGCGAGGAGCTTCCGAAGGGTGCAAAATTCTGCCCCAAGTGCGGTGAGGAAAACGTATCGCAGAACAAAAACGATAAAAACGATAAAAATGACGGCAACGGTGAAAACAACGATGATACCAACGACGGCGGCGCTTTATTCCCGAATGACGAAAAGCCCGAAGAAAAAACCGTATGGCTGAAGCAGACTGAGCGTACGGGCGATATTGAAACGGTTTATTTTTACAATGATAACGGTAAAATGACGGGCAAACGCAGTACGTACTTGTCAAACGGTAAGCTCTCGGGGGCAACGGAGTATATCCTTGACGAGCACGGAAACGTCAAGGAGGAAAGATATATGTATCCGACCTTCAGCACGATAGGCAATTACAACGTTTACAACAAGTACACTTACGAAAACCAGTACAATTCAAACGGCGATCTGTATACCGTGAAGAAATCGAGCAGTCAAAGCGGACTTTTTAGAACGTTTGAATACAATTACGCATCGTCTGGCGCGCTTACAGAGATGGTAGAGCGTGACTCGTACGGCGATACCGACACGATCACCGTATATTATGAAGACGGCAGGATAAATTACGTGGACGAGGACGGATACAAGACCGTTTACAACTACGGCAGTGACGGCAGACTGACGAGTATCAAGCGTCAAGGAGTTGATCCTGAGGTGCCGGAAAGCGGTGCTGTGAACGACGGCGTGCTTTACGAAACGGTATATAAGTACGATGAGGACGGAAATATCGTTTCAGAGCAAACGGGCGGAAGCGTTGACTGCACGTACACATACATAACGCTTGATGAATACGTATCACAGGGCAAGCATCAATCAACGATAGCGGAAATGGCGGATTTTCCGTCATACATAGGCAAGGCGAAGTGCAGCCACTGCTCATCAAACGGCCACGATTACTGCATAGGCCATACCTGCCCGACGTGTAACGGCGCAGGCTCGGAAAGATGTGCAGGCTGTCACGGAACGGGCAAGGGCCCGATGATACTCGGCAGCGATGCGTGCCGTGTTTGCTACGGAATGGGCACGCAGATCTGCCCCAACTGCGACGGTGCAAAGAAGAAATTCTATACAAACTGAAAGAGGTGCTGTTAATGAAAAAGATCGTATTATGCTTGATTCTGGCATCATATCTGCTTTCCGCCGTATCGTGCGCGTTTCTTTTCGGTAATGCAAAATGTCCGTCGTGCGATGCGAAATTCGACAAGGGCGACGCTTTTTGTAAGGAATGCGGTGCGTCGCTGGAGCAAAAATGTCCGTCATGCGATAAAGAGTATAAGGACGGTGACGCTTTTTGCTCAAATTGCGGCTATTCGCTTGATAAAAAAGATAAAAACGATGACGAAAACGACGATGAGGGCAAAAACGACATCGAAGATATAGACGGTGAAAAAAATAACGCCGTAAACGGAACGCTGTCAACAGACGGGCAGACGTCGGATAACGGCAGCTCTCCTTCAACGAGCGATCAAGCACAGACGCCCGCAGAGCAGGAAAAGCATCCGTCTGAAATATGGCTTCTTATGAAATCCACCGTAAACGAAAACAGCGTTATGAAGTACGAATACGATTACGACGGCAATCAGACCGTTTGCGAGTTCGTTCCGTACGGCGATGAGAACACTGTTCTTATAAGATGGACGTACACGTACGGTATTGACGGCAATCTTAAAGCGTATAAGACTGAAAACTATATGTACGGCTCGTCAAGCGCGGGTACGTACGGTATAAAGACCGTGGAAACACCGAAGGGAACGAAGGTCTTTGAGGAGATAACGTACGATAATACGGGCAAGGAAAGCTCTAAAAAGGTGTTCGTTTATAACGATCAGGGCGATCTTGTCGAAATAAAGAAATACAGCGGAAGCGTGCTTTCTTCAAGGTCTGAATACGATGCCGAAACAGGCAACGTCCTTAAGGATTTTGATGAAAACAATAAGCTGTCACGTGAATATTTTTACAACGAGAACGGCTACTGCTACGAGGAAAAGGGCTACGAGGACGGCGTTTATGCGTATCATCAGGCGCATACCCTTGACAGCCACGGCAATCCGATAAGATCCGTTAACACTAATCTCAGCACGAACAGTAAAACGGAAACGGTGAACGTATACAAGAGCCTTGAGCGTTACCGCATAGAAAACGGACACTGATTAAAAATTTATTAAGTTTTGTAAAAACGTATTGAAACGGAGCACCGTGTATGATATCATATCATCGAGGTGAGTCGTTTATGAAGGGTATCAGAATAACGAAAAAGACGGTCATTATTTTTCTTGCGTCTGTTCTTTCGCTGTGCATACTTGCTTTTTCGCTGTGCATACTTGCTTTTTCGTTCGTTATGGGCGTTAATGCGTACATCGTTCACAGCACATCTGACAGAATACTGACGCTTGATGATGCACGAGAGCTGCAGGATATCGACTGTATTTTAGTGCTTGGCTGTCTCGTTCATTCGGACGGCACGCCGAGCCATATGCTAAACGACAGATTGCAGACCGCCGTGGACGTTTACGAAAGCGGTGTGTCGGACAGACTGCTGATGTCGGGCGATAACGGCAGAGAGGATTATAACGAGGTCGCCGCTATGAAATCGTACGCAGAGGAGCAGGGGATATCAGCTCAGAACGTGTTCACCGATCACGCAGGATTTTCAACGTATGAAAGCGTATACAGAGCCAAGGAGATATTCTGCGCTGACAGAATAATCATCGTAACGCAGAGCTACCATTTGCACAGAGCGTTGTATATTGCACGCTCGTTAGGTATAGAGGCGTACGGGGTTTCCGCTGACGTAAGAGGATATTCAGGGCAGATAATGCGGGATGTTCGAGAGGTGCTTGCAAGAAACAAGGACTTTTTCTCTTGCGTATTCAAGCCGAAGCCGACATATCTCGGAGAAGAAATACCCATAAGCGGCACGTGTGACTACGGGGAAGCGTAGAATAATATTATAAAAATGAGTGCTCAAGAGCAGTCACGGCGTCAAGCTGTTATGACTGCTCTTGCTTTTTTTGCATAAAATTTACCGAAAATTTATTATAAACAGTATTAATATATTATTTTATTATTGTATTATTGATTAGTAAGTCACAAACCGAAAGGATATAATATACATTATGAAATATCTCGTTCTTTTGTGTGACGGTATGGCGGACAGACCGATACCGTCGCTTAACGATAAAACACCTATGGAGGCGGCGAATAAGCCTTGTATGGACGAATTGGCGAAAAGCTCGTTTTGCGGTCACGTTCTGAACGTGCCGAACGGTATGGTTCCCGAAAGCGATACGGCAAATCTTGCGGTAATGTCATACGATCCTAAGGAGTATTCGCACGGCAGATCTCCCTTGGAGGCTGTCAGCATGGGGCTTGAAATGGATCCTGACGATACTGCGTACAGATGCAACGTCGTAACGATATCTGAAGATGAAGAAAATTACGACGATAAAATAATGCTTGACCATTCGGCTGATGAAATATCCACCGCCGAATCTGACGTTCTTATAAAAGCGATAGACGAGGCGTTTGGCACGGAAAGCCGTAAATTCTACACGGGTATCAGCTACCGCCACTGCCTTATCTGGAAAAACGCCCCCGGCTTGTACAATTTCAGCCGTCCTCACGATATAATCGGCAGATGCATAAAGGATTATCTGCCCGAGGGTGAAATAGGCGGTCAGTTCGTTGACTTTTTCAGAAAGAGCTACGACGTATTGAATCATCACCCTATAAACGAAGAACGCCGTAAAAGAGGTCTTAAGCCTGCAAACTCCATCTGGCTGTGGAGCCCCGGCACGAAGCCCCAGCTTCCCAATTTCAAAGAAAAGTGGGGCATTTCCGCGTCAGTTATTTCAGCCGTTGACCTTATAAAAGGCATCGGACTTTGCGCAGGTATGCGTTCGGTAGACGTTGAGGGCGCAACGGGAAACGTGCACACGAATTTCAAGGGCAAGGGCGAAGCTACGATCGAGGAATTCAAAAACGGTGCAGATCTCGTATACGTTCACGTTGAAGCTCCCGACGAGTGCGGTCACAGAGCCGAAATTGAAAATAAGGTGCGCTCGATAGAGCTTATTGACGAGCATATTTTGACGCCCGTTTACGAGTATCTGAAAAATTGCGGAGAAGACTTTAAAATACTCATTTTGCCGGATCACCCGACACCCGTTGAAATAAGAACGCATACGTCTGACCCCGTTCCGTTTATGATGTATTCGTCAAAAAAGGCTGAAAAGGGAATACCGTCATTTACCGAAAATAATGCAAAGACGGACTTTTATCTTGATAAGGGCGAATTTTTGTTCGATTATTTCATCGAAAAAAACGTCTGATAAAGCATAGCTTTGATACAAGAGGAAAGGAATATTAATATGGATAACGAAAAGAAATCTAACAGTTCATCGTTTGATGACGATATTATAACGGGCGACGATACTGCCCCTGAGGGCATTATTGCGTACGACGACGGCAGAGTAAAGCGTCCTGAAAAAAGAACGCTTATTCAGGAGGTCTTTGACTGGGTAGAGGTAGTCGTTCTGTCGCTTGCGGCGGTCCTTATCATATTTACGTATTTCGGCAGACTTGCCGTAGTTCAGCAAACGTCGATGCTTTATACGCTTTTGCCAGGTGATACGATGCTCATATCCGATCTTATGTACGATCCGGAAATAGGCGATATAGTTGTGTTTCACGCTCCCAAAACGGCAAATATCCACCCTGAGCCTCTTATAAAGCGCGTTATCGCTACGGGCGGTCAGTCGGTGTATATAGATTTTGCAAATTGGGACGTATACGTATATGACGATCCCGAACAGAAGCTGAATACCCTGCAACAGATAAAGGATGCGGGTATAACTCCGCTTGCTGAGGAATATATAAAGACGAACGCCGCATACGATCCCGGAGCCGCTATGGCGTTTTCGTCAAGAGCTTACCCCGTAAGACTTGCAGATGACGAGCTGTTCGTAATGGGTGACAACCGCCAGGTATCAAGCGACTCAAGATCGTTCGGACCGATAAAGGAAAGCTACGTCGTCGGAAAGGTTCTGATCCGTGTAGCTCCTATGGATAAGTTTGGTAAAGTGTAATGCCGACGGATATAATTCAATGGTTCCCGGGGCATATGGCGAAAACAAAACGCCTTATCAAAGAAAATTTAGCCTCGGTAGATATAGTTATAGAATTGCTCGATGCAAGAATACCGTACAGCTCGGCAAATCCTCAGCTTAAAGAGCTGATAGGGCAAAAGCCCGTTATAACCGTGCTTAACAAATCGTCTCTTGCAGACGAAAAAGCGAGTATTCTGTGGAGAGATTACTACGTTTCCAAGGGCAGACGCTGTATTATATGCGACTGTATAAACGGCGGCGGACTCGGATTATTGAAGGACGGTATATCTAAGGTCCTCTCTGATAAGCTTGCACGGTATGAGGAAAAGGGAATGTCGGGCAGACACATAAAGGCGATGATAGTCGGTATTCCGAACGTCGGTAAATCGTCGCTTATAAACAAGCTGTCACGCGGTAAGTCGGCAAAGGTCGAAAACCGTCCCGGCGTTACGGTGAATAAGCAATGGGTCAGCACGAATATCGGAATAGACCTGCTTGATATGCCGGGCGTTCTGTGGCCGAAGTTCGATTCCAGAACGGTTGGCGAAAATCTCGGTGCAACGGGTGCTATAAAGGATGACGTGCTTATCCCCGAGCAGATAGCCGCAAGCCTGTGCGGTACGCTCAAGCGTCTTTATCCTGAGCTTTTGTGTGCAAGATACAAGATAGAGTCACAGAAGCTTTCCGAGTGCAAGGACGGAAATGACGTTCTGGAGCTTATATGCAGAAAAAGAGGATTTCTCCTGCCCGGCGGCATTTTTGACACGGAAAGAGGATCAAAGGTCGTTTTGGAGGAATTCAGAAACGGAAAGATAGGAAGGATAACCCTTGAAAGACCCGACGATACTTTTATATGATATTGAAGAATCCCTTGAAAGCAAGGGATTCAGTTTTATATGCGGAGTTGATGAGGCGGGCAGAGGTCCGCTTGCGGGCGACGTATACGCCGCCGCCGTCATTTTGCCGAAGGGACTTGTTATAGACGGGCTGAACGACTCCAAAAAGCTGACGGAAAAACGCAGGGAAGCGCTGTTTGACAAAATAACGTCAAACGCCGTAGCGTACGGAATAGCAAGTGCGAGCGCAGAGGAAATAGACAGCGTAAACATTCTGAACGCCGTTATGCTTGCGATGAACAGAGCTGTGAAAATGCTTTCTCCCGCGGCTGATTTTGCGCTGATCGACGGCAATATTGCACGCGGCTTTGAAATACCGTGTCAGACCGTTATAAAGGGTGACGCAAAAAGCCCGTCAATAGCGGCGGCAAGTATTCTTGCCAAGGTCAGCCGTGACAGAGTGTGCTATGAGCTTGACGAAAAATATCCGCAGTACGGCTTTGCAAAGCACAAGGGCTACGGAACTAAGGCGCATATCGAAGCCTTGTATAAATACGGCCCGTGTCCTGAGCATCGAAAAACATTTCTTAAATTTTTGAACGATGGCAAAAAATAATGACCTGGGCGTGCTCGGTGAGAGTGTTGCCTGCGAATATCTTGAAAAAAACGGCTATCGCATACTGTTTAAAAACAAGCGTTACGGTCACTGTGAAACGGATATTATATGCGAAAACGGCGAGTTTCTCGTTTTTGCAGAGGTGAAAACGAGAACGAAGTGTAATTACGGCAGACCTGCAAGTGCGGTAGATCACAGAAAAAAGCAAAATCTTATATCGTGCGCCGAATCGTATATTGCAGAATACGGCACGAACGGTAAAGCGGTGCGGCTTGACGTTATTGAGGTGTATATAACGAAAAGCGGTATACGCACGGAGCATCTTACAGGTGCGATAACGAAATGATATAAGGCTTTACAAAGGGGGATAACGGCGTGTTTGAATACGTAAAGGGCTTTTGCGACTCGTTTTTGGACAGAGGCATGCCCGGCTTTGATATTGAAATATGCAAAGATACAAAGCGTGTTTTCCGTTATATGAACGGTTACAGCGACATTGAAAACGGCGTAAAAATGAACGGCGGCGAAAGGTACAATATATATTCCTGCTCAAAGCCGATAACGTGTACATCAGCATTACAGCTTTACGAAAAGGGGCTTTTTTCTCTTGATGATAAGCTATCGGACTATATGCCCGAATTTGAGAATATGACGGTGCAAACACCGAACGGTATAAAAAAAGCCGAAAGGCCCATACTTATAAAGCATCTGTTTGAAATGACGGCAGGCTTTACGTACGATTGCAGATCGGAGCTTCTTCAAAGGGCGATAAACGATACCGACGGCAGATGTCCCACAAGACAAACGATAGGGTATCTTGCAGGACAGCCTCTTTCCTTTGAGCCGGGCGAAAAATGGCAGTACAGCCTTTGCCACGACGTTTTGGCAGCACTCGTCGAGCAGATAAGCGGACTGCCCTTCGAGGACTACGTAAAGAAAAATATATTTTCGCCTCTCGGTATGGATAATTCGACGTTTATGCTGCCCGAGGAGCAGATAAATACCGTATGCCCGCTTTACAGATTTGAAAACGGCAAAGCACAGCGTGCGGATAACCGTATCATACCGTACAAGATAGGCACACAGTTTGCAAGCGGCGGGGCGGGATGCGTGTCCACGCTTGACGATTATATGAAATTTATAAACGGTCTTTACTCGTACAAGCTGTTAAAAAAGGAAACGGTCGGGCTTATGAGCACTGACCGACTTAATAACTGCATAAAGGACGCTTATTGGCTCAAAGATAACCACGGCTACGGGCTTGGCGTAAGATGCCCCGCGCATAACGAAAGTTTCAGCGATTTCGGCTGGGACGGGGCGGCAGGATCGTATCTTGCAATAGATATACAAAACGGAATAACCGTCTTTTTTGCGTGTCATTTGCTGAGTAACCCCGTGCAAAATATGTATCCTATGCTGTACCGTCTTATAAAAGCGGAAATGACGGACGGCGACGTTCAGCCCGTTCTTGACGAGCTGAAGCAGATATACAACTACACGTTTTAATTCAGAGAGAATTTAAAAAGAGCGTATCGGAAAAGCTCCGATATACTCCACAATGGAAAGAGCGATCGGATGATTGGAATAACCCTCC
>JAFYMA010000098.1 GCA_017556845.1 Clostridia bacterium
AAACAATTAATAAACCGTATATATATATATATATATTGATAAAACTTTTTTACCTGCTATAATTTCCATAGTATTTTTATGAAATGAGGTTTTTACTATGGGATTTAACAATATGAAAAGAACTGTCAGCAATTTAAATTATGCAGCTGCCGATGCTTCTGCGGTTCATTCAGCAAGAACAGAAATTTACAAGCTTAAGAAGGAAATGATCAGAACGCCTTTGTTAAAGGAGATAGTTAATAGTGTTTTTGGAGATTCGGGATATATTCCCAGAAAGATCATACTCAATTCGTCCGGAATTATAGCAAGGGTTTATGATCCTAACACAAGAACTTATCATCCCAACGGAGTTACCGTATATCAACCTGATGTATCGTTTGACTATGTCATAGGCTGTGCTTTATTTTCTACCTTTCAGGATATTTATCCTAACGTATATATTTTCCCGAACCAAAGTTCAACACAGCTTGCCGAAGATCTTGATAACGGTACCTGGTCTGTTACTCTTGAAATGAAAGATGAATACGTAAATAAGGCCGTAACTCCCGCATTTGATATAAACAATATTGATAATATTCCTGATGAAAAGCTCCCTGTTCAATTCAATGACCCCAATGTTGCAAAAAATAAGGTTCTTTCAACAGTTTCTTTAGTGCTTGGCGCTATTGCATTTTTATTTGCACTTATTTCTTTAAAATTAATCGGGTTTATCTTCCTTGCAGGACCTTTTGTTGCTGTTGGTATTATTCTGGGCATTATTGGCTTCAATATGGGTGGTAAAAAGCTTCACGCAGGATTAGGAATTTTATTAAGTATATTGGCTTTCATTCTTCCTATTGCGGTACCTGTTCTCAAGTTTATCTTCCGTGTATTCTTTTGATTAGTTATTATATAAGTATTAAAACTCGTCTATTTTAGCAGTAGACGAGTTTTAATATTTTGACGAAAATATTCATTTTTTCTTAATTATATGTGATAGTATATGCGCAGGGATATGTTTTAAAAAAGGTCGAAGCGGTTTTTATTCACGCTTTTGTTTGCGCCTGTTTTGCTATTGCTTTGCTCATACTATGCAGATGGCTCATGGCTTTCGGAAAGAGCTTGTGCTTGTTATGTTCGCATCATTACTTGCTACGGTTAGCTTTTTGCTTTCTGTACTGTTTTTCGGCTTTGATGTCCGTGTGTTTGCCTGTACTGTCGTTAATTGCTTTGTATCTGCCGCTGTGACAGCCGTTTATTCTTATAATATAAACTCATTCAAGGTGGAAAATTTACACAAGGCGGCAGTTTCTTTCATTTGTTTTATGATACAATCGGTTATGTACATCATGTACACACATTTTATTTGATAAATAACTTGAAATCGGAGGTATAGCGTGATACTTGAGCTTAAGAATATCGAAAAATCGTTCGGTGAATTGAAGGTATTGGATAAGATATCATTCAGAGCCGAGGGCGGCAAAGCGTTTGGTATACTTGGCAGAAACGGCGCGGGCAAAACGACGACTATAAGGATAATAATGGACGTATTTCCCGCTGACAGCGGTGAGATATTGTTAGACGGAAAGGCAATAGACCACAGCAGGATCGGTATAGGCTATTTACCTGAGGAGCGAGGACTTTATCCGAAGAAGCCTATTATTGACCAGCTCGTATATTTTGCAGAGCTGAAGGGAATGAAGACGAAGGATGCGGTCAAATCAGTTGATTTCTGGCTTGAACGGCTTGAAATGTCGCAGTACCGTAACAAGCGACTTGACGTTCTGTCAAAGGGAAATCAGCAAAAGATCCAGCTTATAACCGCACTTGCACACGACCCTGACATAATCATTCTCGACGAGCCTTTTTCCGGTCTTGATCCCGTCAATGCGATGGTTTTGAAGGAGATCGTAAACGAGCAGATCGCAAAAGGTAAGATCGTTCTCTTTTCAAGCCACCAGATGAACTATATTGAAGAATTTTGCGACAGTATAGCAATACTTAACAACGGCAAAATAGCGTTGAGCGGTGATATAGTCAGCATAAAAAGAGAATATCCGCGCGACAGACTCGTTATAAGATCTCAAAGCAATGACAAAATCAAAAGTGAGCTTGATTTGCCGTACACAGTCACAAAAAACGGCGATCTGATCGTGAAGCTCAATTCTCCCGATGACAAAAGAGCGGTAATGAGTCATATCGTTGAGAAATATGACGTTGATGAGGTGAAGGTGCTTGAGCCTTCTCTTACCGATATTTTCGTTGATGCCGCAGGCGATGATCAAAAGGAGGCGTGAGTATGAAGCAATTCGGAAAAATATTTAAATTTGAGCTGAAATCGTATGCCAAAAACAAGGGCTTTGTAGGAATTACCGTTTTTCTCGTTATAGCAATGGCGGCGGTCATGTTTTTTCCCAGAATAATTGCCGTTTTTGATAACGGTGATGACGGTGATAAGGATCGCTCCGTAATGCTTGTGAAGGTTGTAAACGCGGAAGAAGCTGATATAACAAAACAGATATTTTCCGGTGCGTTTGCTGACTACGACGTGCAGATGACGGACGAGTCGGTTGATGAAATAAAGGAAAAGATCCTATCCGAAAAGGCAGAATGTGCGTTTGTGCTTCAAACGCCTACCGAATACACGTATTACGTGGGTAATCTTACGATGTACGATATGAATACCTCTATCGCTGATGAGGTATTGCGTCAGATATATCAGACGGGTGTTATGATAAACAGCGGTATGACGCCGGATGCGGCGGAAAAGGCGTTGAACGTGCAGATAAACGGCACAACGGAAAGTCTTGGCAAGGATCAGATCCGAAATTTCTTTTATACTTATATTATGATCTTTGCTCTTTATATGGTGATACTGCTGTACGGTCAGATGATAGCTATGAACGTTGCCACGGAAAAGAGCTCACGCGCTATGGAAGTGCTTATAACGAGCGTGAAGCCCGTGAGCATGATGTTCGGTAAGGTTTTTGCCTCGTGTATTGCGGGACTTGTACAGCTCGTTGCGATATTCGGCTCTGCACTTTTATTTTTCAACGTCAATAAGTCATATTGGGCTGACAATGAAATTATAGATATGATATTCAACATACCGCCTGAACTGTTTTTGTATATGCTGATGTTCTTTTTGCTCGGCTTTCTTATATATGCATTTCTGTTCGGTGCGCTTGCCTCCACCGTATCAAAGCTTGAGGATATAAATACCGCAGTTCAGCCCGTTACATTCTTGTTTGTATTCGGATTTTTAGTTGTAATATTCTCAATGACGAGCGGAAGCGTTGACAGTCTTTTGATGAAGATATGCTCGTATATTCCGTTTACGTCACCTATGGCGATGTTTACGAGAATTGCAATGAGCGGCGTTTCCGTATACGAGATAGTTATTTCAACTGCAATATTGGTGCTGTCAGTTGTATGCGTCGGTATCATTTCTGCAAAAATATACCGAATGGGTGTGCTTATGTACGGTAACAAGCCGAATATAAAAGAAATATTCAAAATGCTCCGTAAGGCGTAAGAAAATAAAACCGTCTGCAAGGCGAAAAGCTGTGCAGACGGTTTGTTTTATAACAAAAAGCATCCGCAGACCGACGATCTGCAGATGCTTTTATTGATGTACGGAAATTATTTGCCGAGAGCAGCCTTTGCCTGCTGGCAAAGTGTTGCAAATGCTTCCTTATCGTAAACTGCGATCTCAGCGAGCATCTTACGGTTAAGGGAGATGCCTGCCTTCTTAAGACCGTTCATGAACGTTGAGTAGTTCATACCGTTTACCTGAGCCTGTGCGGAAATTCTTGTGATCCACAGACGGCGGAAATCTCTCTTCTTCTGCTTTCTTCCTGCGAATGCATAGTTACCGCTCTTCATTACCTGCTGCTTAGCCATCTTGAAGTGCTTACTCTTTGCACCCCAGTAGCCCTTTGCAAGCTTGAGCATTTTATTTCTTCTCTTACGAGTTGCCAACGCGCCTTTAATTCTTGCCATTTTTCAATTCCTCCTATTCTAACGATTAATCCTTGGGGATGAGCGACTTTACAGTCTTTGCAAAGCTATCGCTGAGGTAGCCTCTCTGTCTGAGGTCTCTCTTACGCTTTGTCGTCTTCTTGCCGAGCTTGTGACGGCGGTTTGTGTGATTGAGCTTTACCTTGCCTGTGCCCGTAAGGCTGAATCTTTTAGACGAGGCTTTATGTGACTTGATTTTTCCCATGATTTTTTCCTTTCCTGTAAAACAAATATCTACAATTTAAGAATTGTTATCAGATGATTTTTTGCTTTTTGCATCGGGCTTTACGGGAACTAACAGCATCGTTATGTTCCTGCCTTCTGCAACCGGCGGCTTATCCGTAGTGCCGTATTCAGCACATGCATCGGCAAAACGCTTGAGTATGTCATAACCCATGCTCTGATGAGTTATCTGTCTGCCTCTGAATCTTACTACGACCTTGACCTTGTCCATACCCTTAAGGAAACGGTGTGCGTGCTTTACCTTAGTTTCAAAATCGTGTGTGTCGATGGTAAGGGAAAGCTGTATTTCCTTGACCTCGGAATTCTGCTGCTTCTTTTTAGCTTCCTTTTCCTTTTTGTCACGGTCGAAGCGGTATTTACCGTAATCAATCGTCTTGCACACAGGCGGCTGTGCCGTAGGTGCGATGAGTACCAGATCCAAGCCCTTGTCATAGGCTATTTCGCGTGCCTCGTCTGCTGACATGATACCGAGAGCCTCTCCGTCCTCACCTACTACTCTGACCTGTGATAGCTTAATGTCATCATTGATTAAAAGATCCTTAGTGCTAATTGCCAAACACCTCCTAAAAAGCAAAAAATGCGGTGAAACGAATTTCCCGCACATCAAAACTACGGCACAAAAATGCCGCTGCTTTAATATTGACCTACATCCGTCAGCGGTGCAGGTGAGATACGGAATTATCGTTTCTACTTCTTTGTTCGGTATATAATATCATATTTAAAACGGTTTGTCAATAGTTTTTTTGAATTTTTTCACCGAATACGACGTTTTTGACGATAGATGCCAGCAAGGGTGCAATTACCATTCCGTTAAAGCCGAACAAAGCGTATCCGATATATATAAAAAGCATTGATGCAAGCGGATGCAAGCCCTGCTGCTTGCCGAGAATAGCAGGTTCTGTGAGCTGACGGACGACCGTTATCACAACGAACATTATCAAAAGCACCGTGCCTTCTCTGACGTTGCCCATTGACAGCGATATTATGCCCCACGGAACGAGCACGGCTCCCGTACCGATGAGCGGAAGCACGTCGAGCACTGCCGTTATAAGTGCGATTATAAATGCGTATTTTGCCCTTATGATCCAAAATCCGATAAGCAAAAGGCAAAACGTCATAAGCATTATTATAAAATACCCCTTGATAAGCCTGCCCGATGCCTTGACGCTTTCGCGCTTGATATTTCCAAATCCCGAAAAAGCCCTTTTTGACATATGAGATCGGAAAAATTCTTTTATTTCGCTGTAATCTGATAAAAAATACACTCCCGAAAACAGAAATACGATGCAGGCAAACAAAAATCCGGGCAATCCCTCGACGATCCCTTCAAGCAGTAATGGCAGCTTTTGAGCAAAAAAGCCGCTGACTGAGCTTAAAATATCAATTCCCGCAGTTTTAGTCCATTTTGTCAGAGCCTTTATAATAGGATTTTTGTAAAAGCTCCGCACGATCGTTGATGAATCATCATCGAAATTCAGAATACTGCCCTCGCTTATGCTCTGTGCCAGAATCAACGCCTCGGAATAAAGCTTTTGCATAATTATTACCGCTATTGCACCTACAAATGCACCGCATACGGTAACGAGTACGCCTGCACATATACGGCGCGTCAGCTTCGTACGCAGGCGCAAAAGCTCGTAGCACGGTCTTAGTGCGTGTGCAAACAGAAAGGCGAGCGCAAACGGCAGTATCGCCGCTAATGCGTATTTGAAAAATACGTACGTTACGGCAATACCGAACGCGGTGTAAAGTATGATCGTGCAGGATCTTGCGGGATCCTCCTTCGGCAGCTTCATTTTTTTGCTTCCTCCTTTAATTTCATTTTTCTATTGATTTTGAATTACGATTAGTATATAATATTTTTCGGACATTTATTCTTATAAGGAGAAACGCTTTGAAGGGAAAATACGAAAAAATAAAGAAAAGCCTGCCAAATGAAGCTGATGCGATACTGCTGACATCACAGGTGTCACAATACTACGCAACGGGCTTTGATTTTGAGGACGGATACGTTCTTGTGACGAAGGATGATACGTATATAATTTGCGATTTCCGCTATATTGAAGCAGCGCAGGAATGCGCCAAGGATCAAAAGGGTCTGCAAGCCGTTCTGACACAGCGGAATACGCTTGAGGAGCTATTCGGAAAAAACGGTATCAAAACCGTGATGTTTGAAGAGGAAAGGCTTTCCGTTTCATCGCTTGAATTGCTTAAAAAAAGGTATCCGCTTGTGACGTTCGTTTGTGAAAGAGGGCTTCTTGCATCTCTTCGCGACGTGAAGGACGGGGACGAAATTGAAAATATCATAAAAGCACAGCGGATAGCGGAAAAGGCGTTTGAGGACATTCTGCCCCGTCTGAACTGCAAAATGACGGAAAACGACGTTGCCCTTGAGCTTGATTTTGCTATGCGCAGGCTCGGAGCGCAGGGCTCATCGTTCAAAACGATCGCAATAAACGGCACGTCAAGCTCACGCCCTCACGGTGTACCGAGCGACAAGCTGCTGCAAAGGGGCTTTCTTACGATGGATTTCGGCGCACTGTATTGCGGATATTGCAGTGATATGACACGTACGGTTTACATAGGAAGACCGTCAGATGAGGAAAAGGACGTATATAATACCGTTTTGTGCGCACAGCTTTCTGCCTTGCAGTATCTTGAATGCGGCGGCAGGGATTGCTTTGAGGCGGATAAAACGGCAAGAGATATAATTGATGCAAAATATAAAGGCTCGTTCGGCCACAGTCTCGGTCACGGCGTAGGTCTTGAAATACACGAAAGCCCCCGTCTTTCGCCAAGGGCAAACGGTGAAATGCTGAAAGAAGGAAACGTTGTGACAATAGAGCCGGGAATATATCTGCCCGGTAAATACGGCGTACGGATAGAGGATATGGCGGTCATATATGACGGCATGGCAGTGAATATAACAAAAGCTCCGAAGGATCTGATACAGATCTGTTAAATGTTAATATTTTTTAAAATGTTGATACAGCATCTTGAAAACACTCTTGATGTGGGGTATAATAATGCAGAATAAATATGTGATATAATTTGGAGGTACATACACCATGTTAATGGCAGGAGATTTCAGAAACGGAAAAACCTTTGAGCTTGACGGCAACGTTATGCAGGTTATCGAATTCCAGCACGTTAAACCCGGTAAGGGCGCAGCTTTCGTTCGTACGAAGATGAAGAACGTAATTACAGGCGCTGTTATCGAAAGATCCTTCTCTCCTACAGATAAGTTTGAGGAAGCTATCGTTGAAAGAAAGGATATGCAGTATTCCTACAATGACGGAGATATCTATTACTTTATGGATATGGAAACATATGATATGCTTCCCCTTAACTCCGATAAGCTCAGCGACAACTTCAAGTTCGTTAAGGAAGAAATGATGTGTAAGATAGTTTCTTACAAGGGTAACGTATTCAGCGTTGAGCCCCCGATGTTTGTTGAGCTAGTTGTTACTCAGACAGACCCCGGCTTCAAGGGTGATACAGCTCAGGGTACAACAAAGCCCGCTACACTTGAAACAGGCGTTTCCATCAAGGTTCCCTTGTTTATAAACGAAGGCGACGTTCTTCGTATAGATACGAGAACGGGCGAATATCTTGAAAGAGCGAAATAATAACCCGAAAGGATAACTACTATGACTCTCAATGAAAAAACCGCATATCTTAAAGGCTTATCTGACGGTCTTAAGCTGAACGAAAACGATGATGTTTCCCGTATGCTTCTCAAGATCGTAGAGGTTATGCAGGACGTTGCAATGTCCGTAACAGACCTTGAGGAAAAAACAGACGAGCTTGAAGCATATATCGAGGAGATCGACGAGGATCTCGGCGCTGTTGAAGAGGATCTGTATCAGGATGAATGCTCCTGCGGATGCTGCGATTGCGACGATGATGATGACGAAGATGAC
>JAFYMA010000099.1 GCA_017556845.1 Clostridia bacterium
ATGATATAATTAAAAAAGGTGAAGTTTAATGGAATTATTTATACCGGATGTATATCAAAAAAGTATTTTTGAAAAACGGCGGTAAATTACAGTAAAAATATCCGCACGGAAGGTTGCCGAATGAATATACAGAAACGATTGCTTGAGCAAAAATGTGATTTTTACCGACAGTTTCAGGCGAATCTTATGCCTACGGTCGATGAAAGTAAGATCATAGGAGTACGTTCGCCATTTTTGAGGAAATTGGCGAAAGAGCTTGTTAAAAACGGAGAATACAGAGATTTTTTATGTGACCTTCCGCACAAGTATTATGAAGAAAACAATCTGCACGCATATATTATAGCACAAATAAAGAATTTTGATGAATGTATAGAGCATATTGAAAGATTTTTGCCCTACGTTGATAATTGGGCAACATGCGATATTTTGCGTCCGTTTGTCTTCCGTACTCACAAAAAGGAGCTTGTTGGGCATATCGAAGGATGGCTTGAATCCGAGCATACGTATACGGTGCGATTTGCAATAGAAGCGCTTATGCTGCTTTACATCGACGATGACGAATGTGAGCAGTATATAAAAAGAGTTTCTGAAATAAAGAGCGATGAATATTATGTAAATATGATGATAGCCTGGTTTTTTGTAACTGCACTTGCAATACGCTGGGATGAAGCGTTGCCCTATATAAATGAAAAACGTCTTGATGAATGGGTGCGTTGCAAAGCAATACAAAAGGCGGTAGAAAGCCGCCGCATTTCAGATACTCAAAAGGAATATTTAAAGACCTTAAGATAGGTGATCTGTAAAAATCAAAAACGGTAGATGCGTAATCTACCGTTTTATTATTGTTAGCTTAAAATTATGACTTATTGTGCTCAGCTATTATTTCCTGCATTATTTCAACTGCATCCATAACAAGCTTTGCGCACGGTCTTGAGTTGTAGTATTCAGGACATCGTGCATCGGGCATAGGTGACGTTGATCTTGATGCGGCAAGACCTGCCAAAAGCTCACTGCAAATGATCGTGCCGTTGTTTTTATCCTTGAATCGCTGTGCCATATCCTGTATCAATGCGTAATGCTCGCCCTTTGCTTTATCTCCGTCGCCTTCGATAGTTCCGTAAAGCGCGCCTGCAACCATAAACATACCGCTGCAAGCTCCGCATACGTGCCGCATTCTTCCTATGCCTGCACCGAATGATGAGGAAATACGCATAGAGGTGTCCTTGTCAAGTCCCATTTCATCAGCAAATGCGGCGAATACGGCTTGTGCACAGTTGCATCCGTTTGAAAAATATTCTGATGCTATTTTGTATTTATCCATACTGTCAAGATACCTTTCATCAGGAATATCTCGTTCCGGGATCGGGGCAGGGAGATGAGGGCATGCCTGCATAAACAGGAATGTCGAATACGAACGGGGAATCGAGCATCTTTACACGCTCGTAAGCCTTATATGTCGAGCGTCCCTCGTCATACGCTGCGTGGATCGCCTGCATATACTGTCCCCAGAAGTTTCTGCCTGAACGGGGGTCTACGTTGTACTTCTGGAAATAAAGCGTCTGCTGATAATCGTCTATGTAACGGGATTTAAGCTTGGCTGCACCGCCCTTAACGGCGAGATAACGGCTTGTCCAGCCGCCTTCCTTGGCCTCTTTCATGCCTGACAGAAATACGTAAAAATAACCGTTACCCGTGGCGTTTATGTTGAAGAAATTGTAATATCCGTTGTACGCTTTGAGCTGAGATTCGGTATATCCGTAGGAAGGAGCGTTATTAGTACCATCGGTGTAATACTGCCACATAGTGTCACCGCACGTTCCTGAAATAAGCGGGCTTTTACCTTCAACACCTTGCTCCTGACGGAGTCTTGCGGCTATAACAAGAGGACTTATGCCAAGCTCCTTGCCGACCTGCAAGAAGCATTCAGCATACTTCATATCGCTGCCCTCGTCGCCCATTTCCTTGCGGAACATAAAAGTGCCTTGAAGCAGACTTTCGACGGCGGCAACGTTGTAATCCACCTTACCTGTAAGGTTTTCAAACATAAATATCTTGTCTTCGTACAGGAAGTTTCTCGGGTCCATAAAGAATTCAACCGATTCACGCTTCGCTCTGAACCATATTCCCGATTCCACGAGCTTATCGTCAATAGCGTAGTCCATAGCATCGCTGAGCGTATAGTATACGGTATTGTTTTCATCATCCTCGACTTCTTTGTCGATTATGTATTTCCACGTGTATTTGCCGTTTGAAAGATCGGTTATCATTATGGGATTGAACTGCCAATCGGGATGTGCTTCGTGCAGAGGAGCTAAAAGCTCTGCATAATCAGCGGGAAATCCGATGCTGAGGAGATATTCCTTGTAATCCTGCTGTGACTGCTCGGTCTGTGCGGGAGGTTCTTCGGACTCTGCACCGGTGCTTTCAGCAGTATCCGTCTGTCCGTCAGCGGCGATCGCATTCGTATCGTCTGCGACGGTGGATTTATCAGAATTTGTGCTTGACGGTGCGTCTGATGCGCACGATATAAGTGTCAGAATACAAAGCAGTAAAGCGATAAAAGATATGTGTTTTTTCATATCGTTATTTCTCCTTTCGGTCAATACCGAAAAATCTCAATGCGTTTTCATAAGTGATGCGGCATATGTCATCGTACGAAACGCCCTTTATTTCCGCCAAGGCCTCGGCGGTATGACGCATAAGGCCGCTATGGTTCATTTTGCCTCTGTGCGGAACGGGTGCAAGATACGGACAATCCGTTTCTATCATTATCATATCAAGCGGCGCTGCCTTTGCAGCTTCGACAACGCTTTTGGCGTTTTTGAACGTAAGGCTTCCCGAAAACGACACGTAATGTCCCATTCGCGTAAGCTGCTTTACCGTTTCAGCACTTTCAGAGCAGCTATGCATCACAACTTTAATATTTCTGAATTGTCTTATCGTATCGAAAACGTCGCCGTGTGCATCTCTGTCGTGTATAACTGCGGGCAGACCTGACTGCTCGGCAAGCTCAAGCTGTGCGTAAAACCAACGCTTTTGTACGTCCTTAGGTGAAAAATCATAATGATAGTCGAGCCCTATTTCTCCTATTGCAACGGCTTTTTCGTGCTTTGACATTTCGGATATTTTTTGCAATACTCCGTCCATATCGCTATATTTGAAGCAATCCGACGGATGTATGCCTACTGCGGCATACATCATATCGAATTTTTCAGAAAGTTCTATGCTTTTTTTGCAGGTATCAAGATTTGTACCTGCATTTACGATTCCTTTTACGTCGTCTGCAAAGAGGCTCTGCAAAAGACCGTCGACGGAAAGCGGATTTTCGTCGCTTGAAAACCGTTCGTCATCGTAATGAGCGTGAGTGTCGAACAGCATTATCTTATACGCTCGCCAAGAGGTGTTTCAGGATCAAGGAATATCACTCTTACCTCTTCCTCTCCGCTTGCAAGTATCATACCGTTTGACTCAACGCCGCGAAGCTTAACGGGCTTGAGATTTGCCACAAGAATTATTTTTTTGCCTATCAGATCGTTCGGCTTGTAGAATTTTGCAATGCCTGATACGACCTGACGCTTTTCGTATCCCAGATCGACCTGCAATTTAAGAAGCTTGTCCGATTTCGGTACGGGCTCACATTCGATTATCTGGGCTGTGCGAAGTTCAACACCCATAAAGTCCTCTATACCTATCTGCTCAACGGGCTCGGGCTTTTCTATCTTAGGCATTGACTTTTCTGCATCCTCTTTGAGAGCCTGCATCATTTTTTCCTCGTCCACTCTGTTGAACAAGGCGTCACCGTCCGTTATCTTTACACCGTATTCGAGTGCACCGAACTGTACATCGTCAAACGTGCGTTTTTCCGTGCCGAGAAGATCGAATATTTTAGCCGATGTTTCGGGCATAAACGGCGTGAGCAATACTGCACCTATGCGGATGCATTCAAGCAGATTGTAAAGCACGGTAGAAAGGCGGTCAGCGTTTGCTTCGTCCTTTGCAAGTGCCCAGGGCATCGTTTCGTCGATATATTTGTTTGCACGGCGGAGCATTGTGAATATAACGCTTGCAGCTTCAGCAGTTCTGTATTCATCCATCAGCTTGAAGTATTCTTCAACTGCATTCTTTACTTCAGCTTTAAGCTCAGCGTCTGTATCCTCGTCAGCACCGGGAGCGCGTGTTATACCGCCCTGGTATTTATTTATCATAGCACCCGTACGCTTTGTAAGGTTTCCGAGATTGTTTGCAAGGTCGCCGTTGTAGCGTGTGATCACGCTTTCGTACGTTATAGAGCCATCGTTTGCATAGGGCATTTCCGAAAGAACGTAATAACGGCATCCGTCAGCGCCGAAATGCTTTATAAGATCGTCGGCGTATATTACGTTGCCCTTTGATTTGCTCATCTTGTCCTGACCGAAAAGCAGCCACGGATGACCGAATACCTGCTTCGGCAGCGGCTCGCCCAATGCCATAAGCACGATGGGCCAATAAATAGTGTGGAAGCGGAGTATGTCCTTGCCTATGATATGAACGTCGCAAGGCCAGTATTTTTTATAAAGCTCGCCCTTTTCGTTAACATCATATCCAAGACCCGTTATATAATTTGACAATGCGTCTATCCATACGTATATAACGTGCTTCTGATCGAATTCAACGGGTATGCCCCATTTGAATGAGGAACGTGAAACACAAAGATCCTGCAAGCCGGGCTTTAAAAAGTTGTTTACCATTTCCTTTTTTCTTGATTCGGGCACGATGAAGTCCGGATTTTCTTCTATATGCTTCATCAGACGTTCCTGATAGCGGCTCATAGCAAGGAAGTAAGCCTCCTCCTTCGTCTTTTTGACCTCTGCACCGCAGTCGGGGCATTTGCCGTCCTTAAGCTGTGTTTCGGTGAAAAAGGATTCGCAGGGCACGCAATACCAGCCCTCGTATTCGCTTTTGTAAATATCGCCCTGCTCGTAAAGCTTGTTGAATATATGCGTTACGGCACGCTCGTGGTCCTCGTCGGTCGTGCGTATAAATCTGTCATAGCTTGCACCGACACCGTCCCAGAGCTCTTTGATTATTCCCGAAACGTTATCAACGTATTCTTTGGGCGAGATTCCTGCTTCCTTTGCAAGATCCTCGATCTTCTGACCGTGCTCGTCAGTTCCCGTAAGAAAATGCACGTCATATCCGCAAAGCCTTTTGTATCTGGCAATGCAGTCTGCAAAAATAACCTCGTATGTATTGCCTATGTGAGGCTTTTTTGAAGCGTAGGCAATAGCGGTAGATAAATAAAACTTTCCTTTATTCTCCATTGGAGATCCTTCCTTTCTGTGATTCGGAGTCGTATGAATAAGCGTAGTTCTGAGAACTGCGTAAAAACGATATATATGAGCTGTAGCACAGCATAGTATATGGCATTGAATAAAACGGTATCAGCACTCCCAGTGAAAGCAATGAAAGAAGCCTGCATGGGATAAGCCGTACGTTGAGAAAAATATACTCGCAGACATGCCCTCGAATCAAGCGAAGGGCATACTGTAAGCTGTCTGTGCAACGGTAAATGCTCATCACACAGTTTATTATACATAATAAATATAAAGATGTCAATATCATAATCGTGCAAATTATGCCGATAACAGTGCTGAATTCTTCAGCTTCTGCAAAAACAGACAAGGAAAGTGCGCACAGTAAAAACGGCGGAATATATGATATTACGGTTATAATATATGATAAAAGGAGTTTTCTGAAATCTGTTTTGCCCGTATACAGTGCAGACATATTCTCAGCTTGGCTGTCCTGCAAAAACAGAGCGTAAATAAGTGCCTTTGTGTAAAACACGTGCGACAGAAAAAGACAGAAAAAAGTCAGTATTGTGCAAAATGAGGTCAATAAAAGTCTTGCACTTTGAGTGTTGAGCAGGGAAAATGCGTGCTGCTCTGCCATACGGTAAAGAATAAACGATACGGCTGTCGGGAAAAGAAAGAAAATAAGACAGCACGCAGAGTATATGCAAAGCGGTAATGTTTTGACGCTATACATTATCCGCTTTCCCTCGTAAATATGAAATGATGATGATGCAAGGCATAAAGCACGGCAGGTCTTCTTTTTTTGTCCTACTGATAACGTTTCAAAATCCATAAAATACCCCCTGTTTTTTGGTGATTATGGGAATATTTTTTAAGATCTAATCGCTCAGAATAAAAATTTTCCGTTTACAGCAACGTTTTCAACGTCGAATACCTCGCGGTTGCCGAGCAAAACAAAGTCGGCACGCTTGCCAACGCGTAACGAGCCGCATACATCGTATATGCCAACTTGCCTTGCGGGGGCTGCAGTAGCACATATAAGGGCTTTTTCAAACGGTATTTTTGCAAATTCCATAAGGTTTTCTATTGCCTTCGGCATGCTCAGTGCTGAGCCCGCGATAGTACCGTCAGAGGTAGTTATTTTACCGTTTGATACAGTAACCGGGATCCCTGCAAGACTGTAATTTCCGTCAGGCATTCCTGCGGCGGCGATAGAGTCTGTTACCAATACGAATTTGCCGTTTTCCTTGATCTTGTATGCAAGACCGATGACGTTGCGGTCGATATGTATTCCATCAACGATAAATTCAGCATAGGCATTGCTTGATAATGCGCAGCCGACGCATCCGGGCTCGCGGTGCAACAGCAGACTCATCGCGTTGAACGTATGAGTGAACGATACGGCCCCTGCTTGCAGAGCATCGGCGCATTGGGCAAAGCTTGCGTCACTGTGGCCAATGCCGAAGCTCGCTTTGAGGAGTGCACCTTCTGCTATGGCATCAAGTGCACAGCTTTCCTCGGGCGCTATCGTGATATGTGATTTGAGCGGCTGAATGTGTTTTATCAAGTCGCATATTTCCTCAGGCAGAGGCTTGCGTATCAGCTCTTTCGTGTGACACCCGGGCCTTTTGGGGCTTATGTACGGTCCTTCGACGTGTATTCCGTCGATGTTGCATACGGAGTTGTACGATGCTTCCTTTATAGCCTCTATTGATGAGATCATCTTCTCGTACGGAGCTGTCATAACTGTGGGAAAAAGGCTTGTGACACCGCATTGTGCGTAATGTGACGACATGCGGCATATATCGCTCGACGAGCAAGCCATAATATCGTATCCGTTTCTGCCGTGAGTGTGAACTTCTACAAGTCCGGGGATGATCCGGATTGCATCACGATCGCTTTTTCCGTCATATGTTATGTCGGTTATTATGCCGTTTTCAAAGCAGATAGAGCCATGCAAAAACTTTTTTGCATCAGTGTTGAATATAAGTGCATTTTCTATGTTCATAACAGTTTTTTGTATAATTCGCCTTTCGGTATTTTTCTGTCCTTTGCGGCTGCTTTTATGGCGTCCATTTTTGCCATACCGCCATTTATGTAAAAGCTTACGTGCTCCTGCTCGGTCATATCTGCCCAGAATGCATCCTCGTCGCTTTCTTTGTATCCTTCGACAACTATTACAAATTCACCCTTAGGACGATTTTCGTTATAGTATTCAATGGCTTGAGAAAACGTCGTGTTCATTACCTGCTCGTTGATTTTCGTAAGCTCTCTGCACAGAGCGATCTGCCTGTTTCCGAGATTGTCAAGCATATCCTGCAGAGTATCAAGCAGCTTGTGCGGTGCTTCATAAAATATCAGTGTTCTCGTATCGTGTTTTATTGATTGCAAAAGTCTTTTTCTGTCGCCCTTTGCGGTCGTCAAAAAGCCTTCAAATGCAAATTTTGCCGTAAAAAGTCCGCTGACGGTAAGCGCGGTTATCGCCGCACACGCGCCGGGAACGGGAACTGTGGGGATACCGAGGCTTCTGCAAAGCTTTACAAGATCCTCGCCCGGATCGCTTATTGCAGGCGTTCCGGCGTCTGTTACCAAAGCACACGATTCACCGTTTTGCAGACGCTCTGCTATTTGTTCTCCACGTTGAGCCTTGTTATGCTCAAAGTATGACACAAGCGGCTTTTTGATCCCGTAATGCATCAACAGCTTCGGTGTGTTCCGTGTATCCTCTGCCGCTATAAAATCTACATTTGATAATACGTGAACGGCGCGGTAAGTCATATCGGATAAATTTCCGATAGGTGTAGATACTATATAAAGAGTACCCTTTTCGATTTTATTTTTCCCGTCCTTTTCTTCGTAAAGACGGTCTATATTTTTCATACTGCTCATATTATCTGAAAAATCCTTTGGGAAATGATTGGTTATCGTAAATATATTTCATATCGTCCGTGTATTCTCCGCCTGCTTCGTTCTTATATATAATAAGAGGCTTTGTCACCATCATTCCCGATGACGCTCCTTTTTTTCCTTTTATAAGCATAAGACAGCTTTCGTGATCGACGGTGGCGTAAACGAACGTTATTATTTTCGGCTCTATACGGGCGCTTTTCATTGCGTGTATAATATCGGCACAACGGTCCGGACGGTATACGAAATAGCAGTTTCCGCCGTCCTTCAGTGATCTGTAAGCGCATTTTGCAAAATCGTGTATATCCGCACTCGTTTCGTGACGTGCTATATATTTTTCCGTGTGGTCGCTGACCTTTCCGCTGTTGTCCTTCATATACGGGGGATTGCATACGAATGCATCGCACTCACGCTCCGGACGGTACGTAAGTACGTCCTGACATGTTACTGCCATTCTTTCCTGCACTCCGTTGACAAATGCGTTTTCCTTTGCAATTTCGCATAAATGCTTTTGCACGTCAACGCAAAAGGCGGAATGTGCTTTGCCGCCTTTAAGCAATAAAAGTGAGATTATCCCCGAACCGCAGCCCGCTTCACATACGGTGTTTTTCGATGAATTTGGGATAAATGCGGAAAGCAAATAGGCGTCTGTGCCGTATTTTAATCCGAATTTATCCTGTGTTATGGAGATGTTACAGTTTACCTTATCCAAAATAAAAGCCCTCATAAAGCACAGTTCCCCCTGCTGAAAGGAGCAGGGGGAATGTGTCTAAGATCAAAAATTATTCAGCAGGGTTGGGAGCGCCTACAGGACATGCACCTGCGCAAGCACCGCAATCCAGACATTCGTCAGCGTTTACAACGTACTTTCCGTCTTTTTCGGAAATTGCGCTGACGGGGCATTCAGCCTCACATGCGCCGCAAGCAACGCAATCGTCATTAATAATATAAGCCATCACAGTTCTCCTTATGTAATGAATTTTTATTGATTATATCATATAAAGGGGATTTTGTCAATCAATTTTTATTTAATTTTAAAAAAATGAAAAAAATGCAGGAACGGTATTGAAAAAATTCAAACTGTGTGATATAATTCACTTTCAAACAATGATTTAAATATTACCGCAGAACGTACGATAAAAGGAGGATGCTATCATGGATAAAATGTTTGAACACAATAATGATATGAGAGAAATAACGTTTTCGCCGCATACGAACGTACTTGAACAAGCGGCATATAAATATCAGCTTCAGGAAAGAGAAACACCTAATCTGTACCGTAATCTTTTTGAGTACGATTCGATACCCAAGGTAGCGTTCAACCACCGCCACGTGCCGATAAATATGCCGTCTGATATATGGATAACGGATACGACGTTCCGTGACGGTCAGCAGTCTACCTCACCGTTTACCGTTGATCAGATAGTACATCTGTTCGGATTGCTCAATAAATTGGGCGGTGAAAAGGGTATAATAAGACAAAGTGAGTTTTTTGTTTACTCACAAAAGGACAGAGATGCCGTTAAGGAATGTATGGCTCAAGGATACGAGTTTCCCGAGGTTACGAGCTGGATACGCGCAAATGAGAACGATTTCAAGCTCGTCAAGGATATAGGTATCAAGGAAACGGGTATTCTTGTAAGCTGCTCTGACTATCATATCTATAATAAAATGGGTCTTACAAGACAGTCAGCTCTCGATAAATACGTGAATATGGTTGAAAAGGTCATAGACCACGGAATAAGACCGCGCTGTCATTTTGAAGACATTACGAGAGCCGATTTCTACGGCTTTGTAGTACCGCTGGCTGAAAGGCTGACGCTGCTCGGGGAAAAGTATAACGTTCCCGTGAAGATACGTGCGTGCGATACTATGGGATACGGCGTTTCATATCCCGGCGTTGCATTGCCGCGAAGCGTGCAGGGTATCATATACGGTCTTATACATTATTCCGGTGTAAAGAGCGAAAATCTTGAATGGCACGGTCATAACGATTTTTATAAGGTCGTAAGCAATGCGGCAACTGCGTGGCTTTACGGATGCTCGGGCATAAACTGCTCGCTTTTGGGAATAGGCGAAAGAACGGGCAACTGTCCTCTGGAGGCTATGGTGATAGAATACGCCTCGCTCAGAGGAACAACTGACGGTATGGATCTTTCCGTTATAACCGATATAGCTCAGTATTTTGAAAGCGAAATAGGTTATGAAATACCTGCAAGAACACCGTTTGTCGGCAGAAGCTTTAATACCACGAGAGCGGGTATTCACGCAGACGGCTTGCTCAAGGACGAAGAAATATACAATATATTCAATACTGCAAAGATACTCAAGCGCCCTGCCTCCGTGGCAGTTGATTCTCACAGCGGAATTGCAGGCATTGCACATTGGCTGAACGGATATTTTGCTTTGGTCGGTGATGAAAGAATAGATAAACGCCATCCCGCTATCATAAAGATGAAGGAATGTGTGGATGAGTTGTACGCTAACGGCAGAAATACCGTAATGGGCGATTCCGAGCTTGAGGATATGCTGCAGAATATCGACTTTGAGCTTTACAGAAAGCTTGCTCATATTCACGTCAAGAAAAAGCACTGATGCATTTTTGATATTTTTTACTTTCATAATAAAACCGAAAATCTCCCGCATCGTAAGAAACGCTGCGGGAGATTTTTTGATTCAAACGGACTGTATGAGTATAACGGTTATTTCGGGTCTGAATAGTAACTGCCGGATGGCTCGGATATTTTTACTGTATCCGTGCTGAGCTTTTCATATTTCAATGCCTGAAATCCGCCGCCGACGATGCGGTACAAATCTTCTGAAGGAATGTGGGCAATTTCAAAAACACCGAGACAGGCATATCCCTCAGTCAGTTCCATAACAGCTTCGGGAATCGTAAGTTCTTCAGTGTGTTCGTATTTGCACCCCCAAAAACTGTTTTCGACATCATAGCTTTCATTGTACTCGTCAAGACTGATCTCTTTTACAAAATGTAATCCGTCGATCTGTTTATGATCCTCGAAGCGTAACTGTCCGAAGCTCGTTACGGAATTTTGGAATTTAGCATTAAAGAAATATACCGCAATACACACAATAGGGCAGTCTTCTGAATTATCTCCGCCGACATAACTGCCAACGTCACGGGAATCTCCGGTTCCGTATGAAAAATCAAGAGTTACACCGTCAATGTCAAATTCCGTTTTGTCGCTTTTTATTCCGAAAAAAACATCCGGCAAACGCCCGACCCTTCCGTCAAAGCCTATGTTTAAGCC
>JAFYMA010000100.1 GCA_017556845.1 Clostridia bacterium
AGAGCCTGTAATGTCAGCAGCGGCGTCGGTTCTTACGAACAAGTACGCAGAGGGATACCCCGGAAAAAGATATTACGGCGGATGTGAGTGTGTTGACGTTGTTGAAAACATAGCTATCGAAAGAGCAAAAAAGCTGTTTGGAGCGAATTTTGCAAACGTACAGCCTCACTCGGGTGCTCAGGCAAATACTGCCGTTTATATAGCGCTTTTGAAGGCGGGCGATACGGTAATGGGTATGTCGCTTGCTCACGGAGGACATCTTACACACGGCTCACCCGTTAATCTCAGCGGTCTTTATTACAATTTTGTAGCATACGGAGTTGACAGCGAAACACACCGTATTGATTACGACGCTCTTGAAAAGCAGGCTCAGGAATGTAAGCCGAAGCTTATCGTTGCAGGTGCTTCCGCTTATCCGAGATTCATTGATTTTGAAAGAATGGCGAATATCGCTCACAGCGTAGGCGCTTATCTTATGGTGGATATGGCTCACATTGCAGGTCTCGTTGCCGCAGGCGTTCACCCGTCTCCCATGCCTTATGCTGATATAGTAACGACGACGACTCACAAGACTCTGAGAGGTCCCAGAGGCGGTATGATACTTACAAACGACGAGGAGCTTGCAAAGAAGATAAACAAGGCAGTATTCCCCGGCACTCAGGGCGGTCCTTTGATGCACATCATCACGGCAAAGGCAGTTTGCTTCGGTGAGGCGCTCAAGCCCGAATTTACCGAATACGGCAAAAAGGTAGTTGAAAATGCAAAGGCTCTTGCAGAAACTCTCGTTGAAGAGGGCTTTGCACTCGTATCAGGCGGTACTGATAACCATCTTATGCTCGTTGATCTGCGTCCGTTCAATATAACGGGTAAGGAGCTTGAAAAGCGTCTTGACACAGTTCACATTACGGTAAATAAGAACGCTATTCCCGACGATCCTCAGTCTCCGTTCGTAACGAGCGGTATCCGTATAGGTACTCCCGCCGCTACGTCAAGAGGTCTCGGCGTTGAAGAAATGAAAATTATAGGTAAGCTCATAAAGCTCACTGCAACAGAATACGAGGAAAAGGCGGATTACATCAGAGCAGAGGTTGCAAAGATCTGCGAAAAATATCCCCTTTATTAATAAATAAACACCAAAATTCTCCCCTTGCATATTATGACAAGGGGAGAATTTTTTTATGGGGTGATATTTTTTGAAATGTAAGGACGGAATAAAGCTTATAACGCTGTGTGCGGTATGCTTTGGTGCGGGAGTTGTTCTTGCCCTGTTTTTACCGCCTTGCGTTATGATGGTCATTCAGTCAATAGCGGTATGTGCCGTTGGTATTTTATTTATTTTATATGGAGGAAGAGTGTGAAGATAGTAGTAGTAAGATCCCCGTCAGTCTTTTCAAAGCTGCTGAAAATGGTATTCAGAATAAAGTAATACGGGATATTAAAAATGCCGTCGGAAACGGATATTATCGTCCGTACCGACGGTATTTTATTATTTATCGAGCTTTTTGAATATGTGTATCTTACCTCTGTCATTGAGGTCCTTCAAAAGTGCGAGCGTTACGGGAAATCCCAAAAGTCCGAAAACTCCGAAAAGGGACGTTCCTGCAACCATCGCCATAAGCGTTACGACGGGGTGCAGTCCCACCTGATCGCCTACTATTTTAGGCTCTATGAAATTTCTTACTATCATTACGAGAAGATATATGACCAAAAGCATTATTCCCGTAACGAAGTCACCGAGCAGAATACGGACGATAGCCCACGGGATAAGAACCGTTCCCGTTCCGACTATCGGCAGAATATCGAAAACCGATATAAGAAACGCTGTTAAAATCGTAGTGCCGACCGATGCAAACATATCCGGCTTTATAAGCCCTGCTATGAGCAGATATATGCAAAGCTCCAAAAACGTTATTGACAGGATTATTGCATACGAACGAATGTATTTGAACAGTATCACCGTTACGTATTCCTTTATTTCCAACACTGTACGGTAAGCCTTCGGCGGAAGCTGATGCAGACACCATTTTGAAAGCAAAGGATAATCAATACTGATAAATACGGTGGATATTATACATATTATTATACTTACAAGTGCCGACGGAACGCTTGAAATAAGATTCGACGTCACGTTGAATATCGAAGAAAAGCTCGGAATAAAGTCTGACGTTTGCGGAATGAGAGCACTCGGATCTATCGTGATGTCCTCGTCAACGTTACGCAGAATGCTCTGAATATTGTCTATCAGATTTACCATAGCGGGACGCACCATCGTTGAATAGTAGTGAGGTATCTTTGATATTAAGTCTTTTGAAAACACTACTACCTCGATACACAGAAACGCTATAAGAACTCCGACCGTGCAGACGGTAAGTATAATAACGATTATTGCGGCAGGCTTTTGACCTATTTTAGTATTCCGCGTTATAAGACGTATAAGAGGCTGCAAGATAGCCGATATTATCAACGCTATAACGAAAGGCATAAGTGATAAAAGTGCATAGTTGACAAGCAGGTAAACTATGGCTATTATCACCGCAATATAAGCGAAATTGATTAAAAACCGTCTTCTTTTTTCAGTTTTGTTTTCCATACAAAAGTCTTCCTTTGACCAAATGAGAATTATTTTTGATCCGGCGTTTTCTTTTTATAGCACAGTGCGAATATTATTGCCGCAGCAGCTAAAACTATGACAACTGAAAGTATTATTATAAGCGTGCCTGTGGAAACGATGGATGAGGAATCGTCCTGCGATGACTGACCGTTATTTTCAGTAGCTTCCCTATCTATATATACTGCTGTATACGTTTTATCTCCGTCAACCGTTGTAATTTCGCTGTCCCACGTAAGAGTTTTGCTTGTGTTTTCATCAGATAAAGTTAACTCGGGAACTTCAACGGTATCTCCATAGTGATATTTCTTTTCGGAAAGCACCGTTCCGTCATTAAGCTTGAATATGATCGTGTATTCCTCAGTAGCCTGCCATACGGCGCAAAGCTCAACGTCGAGATCCATAATGTAAGTATCAGACGGCTGATATATGATATTTCCGCCCTCTTTTATAGCCCAGCCCTTGAATTCGTGTCCCGGCTTTTCGGGTACTGTTGATGATATCTTTATATCCTTGCCGTATATTTTTTCCTGTGAGGCTATTTCGCCTGCACCGTAGGTATTATACGATACCGTGTGATATGCGCCGTTTGCGCTTATCATTCCGTCAAGAGATACCCAGCCCTCAACTCCGTCGTATTCGCATTTTCCGAATGAGCCGCTGACCTGAGTTACCGTTACGGTCTTGCCGGAAGGAATGCTTTTGAGCTTTGTTGACATTGACGCTGTGCGGTAAAGACCTGTTGATCTTCCGAGCACGGTATAATCGCCGGGCTTTCTGGGAGCAAAGTTTATAAGCTCAAAATCGTATACCGTTCCGTCCTTTACCGTGTATCTCGGAATACCGTATCCGACTATGTACGTATCGTTGAGATGATATGATTTGCGTGCGATCTGGCCGCCGTTAGTGCTGTCAGCACCGCCCTCAAGACCGGTGGTATTACCTTCAATAGTATGAACTATTCCGTTTTCAGAGCCGATAACTATACCGACGTGGTTTGATATCGAGCTTGTGCGTGAGCCCTTGAAGAAGATTATGTCGCCGCATACCGGTGTATAGCCCGACGTTCTTTCCTTGAACATATTCTTACCCTGAAGCCAATATACCCAGCTTGCACAGCTTACCTCGCCGCCCGAAACTCTTTGGTCTACGTTTGCCGCTCTCAGTACCCAGTTAACGAATGATGCACACCACATATATCCGTAGCTGTGTCCGTTGCCCTCATCGTTGTCGAGCTTTCCGTAAAGGCGGTTGAATTCAACGAAGTTTCTGCCGCCGCCGCTTGTGCCGTGCATATCCTTATCGCTGTCACCCTCCTCGTATCCGAGCTGTGTGAGTGCTATTGATACTACGTCGTATCTCTGATCGCCCGTAAGCTCGTATTCGGAAAGCGTTTTGTAGAATATTCCGCTTTTATATGCTTCCGATGCTTCATAGTCATCAAGCACGACAGCTTGTACCGATAATCCTGCTAAAACTGACGATAAAATGATCAGTGAAATAACGCTTAGCAATTTTTTCATAGTTATACTTCCTTATAAATTATTATCTTCAACTGCGGTAAGTATTCTGAAAAGCCCCGTTCCGCAGTATACAGTCCAGATCAAAATAAGCACTGCTGTTACCAGCCAATATATTTCGTTATTTATATATAAGAAAAACATAATGCAGCATAATATGCACAAAAGCACACTTGACGATATTCTTATTATAAGCGATGTTTTTAAACGCTTTTTTTCCTTTTCCTGCTCTTTGTGCTGATAGCTGTCCGTGCTTAACGATTTATCCGTTCCGTATTTTTTGAGATGCTCAAAAAATGTTATAAGCACGCAGCAGGCACACGCTATTACTATAATGCAGTCAACGCATTGACATACACCGGATAACGTATACATTTTAACTGCCTTTTCGTGTATCGTATATGACCAGTGGTAATATTCAGTTGATACGTAAACGGAAAAAGCATAAAGAGCCGTGCTGACAACCGTTGAAAAAATGCATATTTTCCGCGTGAGAAGTGCAATTTTGCAGTATGGCTTAAGATACGATATACCGATTGCCATAAGCAGTATTGCAATGGGTGACGGCGTTACGTCAACACCCTCAAACATCACAGGGCAGATACACAAAAACGCAGCTATCGTAAAGTATACTGCATATTTAGTGTTACGTCTCAGCGACAGATTGAAATCGGATAAAACGTCCCTTTCATACATTTCATAAAGACGGTTTTTGAATTCTATATCCTTGTTAAGATCGTTTATATACCTCATACACGCAGTAAAGAAGTATATTCCGATGATAAGGGATATAAGAAAGCACGCTATCGTTATAAGCCCTTTATAATTGTATACCGTATGTGTCAGAAGATCGTCCGTCATCTGATAATCGAGGCTCGTCATTACCGTAAGCTCGGGTATGGTTACAAGAACGTATCTTGCAATAACGAAAACGACCGACGTTATATACAGATCGCCAAATCCCGTATCGGCATTTTTGCAGTCAAGCCGCTCGGCAATATAATGTATGCCCGAAAATGCATCTCTCAGGGCAAAAAACAGCATTATACCTTCGATTATCGAGAATATAAACACCGTCGTCATAACGGTCGTTTCATCGTTGAATGATACGATCAGAGGTACTGCGGCAGTTTTTGCAAGCTCAATAAAGAAAAGCTTTATAAACGAGCTTCTTGCAGATTCAATATCCGCATTCAGATCGTAAATTCGTGATAAGCCCTTGATGATAAGCAGAAAGCCTATAAGATCCGGCATTATATCAAATATGCTTACCGAGGGAACGAACAGAAAAGCACACCCTGACGTGATATATCCTAAATACAGCTTATTTTTTTCTTTTTTTATCATGTTTTTTCTCTTTTTCGGAAACCCTTGCACCGTCCTGTTCTTCCTTTTCCTCAGGCTCCGGCAAGCCTATCCACATATAGCAGGTGAATATATTATACGCGTTTGCTATAGTTACGATAACGTACAGTACATATCTTATATCCGCCATAGGAGAAAGTATGCCTGTGCTTGCAACGACGTTCAAAAGGCAGAAGAACATTGTGATGTTGAAAAGAGCCTTACTTCGTTTATTTTCCTTGGATAATGACGTTTGCTCCGTTATATCGCACAGACCTTTCAGAAGGAAAAACTGAAAATATGCGTAAACGAAGGCAAACAAAACGAACAGCACCGTTCGTACGGGCAGAGGTATACTTACGCTTGAATATACCGTAAGGCAGTGGAATACCGTATCCAATGCAGACAGAATTGACAGAAAAAGTGCACTTGAAAAGGCAAGCGAGCATTTTTTGATATATCTTGACAGCCTGAAGCAGCCTATACAGGTTATACCGTAGCCTATAAAACGGAGCACCTGCATGAATACGGAGGATATACTGTCAATATACATTATTCCCGTATCGAATACGGTAAATATGTATCCTATAAAAAGTATGCCGAAGCCCATTTTTCTTTTCCTTTCGGTGATATGACCGCACGCTTTTTCAGCGTACGGTCTTATCGCTTTTTATTCTTCGTCAGATCCGCTTGCTTTTCCGCAGCATTTTTTGTATTTAAGACCTGAGCCGCAGGGGCAAAGATCGTTTCTGCCAACCTTTTCAGCGGCTTTTTTAACTACGGGAGCTTTTTTGGCAGGCTTGTCACCGCCGATATTTTCAATAGACGCAGACTGCTCCTTTGCTACCTGCTCACGCTTTATTTCCGTTTTCGGAACAGCGGTGAGGATGGCTCTTACAGTCTTTTCTCTTATGTCGTCTATCATTGCCTCGAATGCGTCAGCACCGATTATCTTGTATTCATTTACGGGGTTTCTCTGTGCGTATGCGTTAAGACCTATACCGTTTTTAAGATCCTGCATATAGTCTATATGCTCCATCCACAATTCGTCAATAGCACGCAGAAGGATAACTCTTTCGATCTCTCTCATAGCCTCGCCGAAAACGGTTTCCTGATATTCGTATCTTTCCATTGCCTTCTTTACGAACATTTCGTTAAGATCGGCTATCTTGAGCTTTTTAAGCTCATCGCCGGAAAAGTCTGCGTCCTGCTCAGAACATATAACGTAGTTGAAGCCGCTTGTAAGTGCGGAAAAATCCCATTCGCTCTTTTCATCTGACGCCGTGCAGCGCGTTACGATGTCGGATACGGTCTGCTCGATCATATCGACGATCTTATCTCTCATATTGCCGTCTTCAAGTATTTCAAGACGCTCTGCGTATATGATCTTACGCTGCTGATTGTTTACGTCGTCATACATCAGAACGTGCTTACGGCGTTCAAAGTTAACGCTTTCAAGACGCTTCTGTGACGATTCGATAACGCCCGAAAGAATACCTGCTTCTATGGGGGTATCGTCGGGAGTCATCGCCTTTATCTTCTCCATACGCTCCTGTGCGCCGAAAAGACGCATAAGATCGTCATCAAATGAAAGGAAGAAGCGTGATTCACCGGGGTCGCCCTGACGGCCTGAACGGCCTCTGAGCTGGTTGTCTATACGTCTGCTCTCGTGACGCTCCGTTCCGAGTATGAACAGACCGCCCGCCTGCTTTACCTTTTCATAATCGGGCTGTATCTGCTCTTTGAATTTTGCATACAGCGATCTGAACGTTTCCCGTGCCTGCAATATCTCGTCAGAAACAGACATCGACGTACCCGTTGCAAGAACGATAACGTCCTCCTCAAAGCCCATTTTACGCATTTCTGCCTTTGCCATAAATTCGGGGTTTCCGCCGAGCATAATGTCAGTACCGCGTCCTGCCATATTCGTGGAGATCGTAACGGCTCCGGGGCAGCCTGCCTGAGCTACTATTTCCGCTTCCTTTTCGTGATGCTTTGCGTTGAGCACTACGTGCTTTATGCCGTTGAGCTTCAGCTTGTGGGAAAGAGCCTCGGATTTTTCAATGGATACCGTACCTACGAGAACGGGCTGTCCCTTTTGCTGACATTCCTTTATCTGCTCGATAATAGCCTTGAATTTGGAGTCCATTGATTTATAAACAACGTCGTTATGGTCCTTACGGATCATAGGACGGTTCGTGGGAATTTCTATAACGTCAAGATTGTATATTTCTCTGAATTCGTCGTCCTCAGTCAGAGCAGTACCCGTCATACCCGACAGCTTATCGTACATACGGAACAAATTCTGGAACGTGATGGTTGCAAGAGTCTTTGACTCCTTTTCAACTGTTACGCCTTCTTTTGCTTCGATAGCCTGATGAAGTCCGTCAGAGTAGCGTCTGCCGTACATAAGTCTGCCCGTGAACGTATCAACGATTATTACCTCACCGTCCTTGACGATGTAATCCTCGTCAACGTGCATGCTTCCGTGAGCCTTTATCGCCTGGTTGATGTGGTGGGCAAGCTCTGCATTTTCAGGGTCGGAAAGGTTTTCAATATTGAAATACTTTTCTGCCTTTTCAACACCCTGCTTTGCAAGAACGGACGTTTTTGCCTTTTCGTCTATGATATAGTCATAGCCCTCCGTTATTTCGTCCATATCCTCCTTGGAGTCTATTTCCTTTATTTTGTAAGGACGCAGGGAGCGTGCGAATTTATCAGCCTTTTCATATACGTCGGTAGCCTTCTGACCTACGCCCGATATGATAAGAGGTGTTCTTGCCTCGTCTATCAGTATGGAGTCAACCTCGTCGAGAATAGCGAACGAATGGCCTCTTTGCACCATATGCTCCTTGTACGTTACCATATTGTCACGAAGATAGTCAAAGCCAAATTCGTTGTTGGTTCCGTACGTTATATCACAGGCATAAGCCTGTTTTTTCTCTGCATTTTTTCCGCCGGGAATGATAAGACCGCAGGAAAGTCCGAGAAAGTTATATACCTTGCCCATTTCATCACGGTCACGTGTTGCAAGATAATCGTTTACCGTTATGATATGAACGCCCTTTCCTGCCAAAGCATTAAGATATGCCGGAAGTGTTGCAACGAGCGTTTTACCCTCACCCGTTTTCATTTCGGCAATTCTTCCCTGGTGAATGATTATACCGCCTATGAGCTGAACTCTGAAAGGACGCTTGCCCAAAACTCTGGCGTCTGCCTCTCTTACCGTTGCAAATGCCTCGGGGAGTATATCGTCGAGCGTTTCGCCGTTTGCAAGACGCCTCTTGAGTATGTCCGTCATTGCCTTCAGCTCATCGTCCGTTTTTTTCATATACTCATCCTGCAGTGATTCTATCTTGTTTACCAGCGGCATGATCTTTTTGATCTGCTTTTCACTGTAGGTGCCGAATATTTTTTCTATTAATCCCATAAGAAATATTTACCTTTCAAGCGTATTTGTTGATCGTACTTTATTATAAGAAAGCGGTTTTATATTCGCTTAATTACAGCCTTTTAATAATTATATATTATATATGTGGTTTAAATTAACGACTAATTGTAAATTTTATGAATTGTAAAGGTTTATATAGCGTTGTATTTCCTCTGCCATTTCTCCGTTTATCTGCAAAAAAACGCATATTGGAGCAGGATTTGTGTATGCAAGACAGTATTTTTTTTTGCAAAACATATCCTGCATCATACTGATAAATCGAACGTCATCCGAAAGCTCAAAAAGCTGAATTATGCTTTTCCGTTTTTTTATATCCGTTATGCCGACAGCCGATCTGAGCGTAAGATCGAATATCACAGTTTCGTATTTTCCCGTTTTTCTTACAACTCGGAAAATGCCGTTTTCAAGCGTATATAAGTAACGTGTAAGGCAGTATCTGAAAAATATCTGAAAGCACATAAGGGCAAGGAACATTGCGATAACAGTAAGGGGAAATTTAAAGTCCGTTCGTGTTGAAAGAAACGATACTGCACCGGATAAAAGCAAAAGCAGAAACGATACTGTTGCAGGCAAGAACGGACGGTACGGAGGAGAATACTCTGTTTTACGCATTGATTGACGGTAAGGCGTTCAGCTCGTCCTCGTATGCAAGCGAAAAAAGCTGCTTTGCCCTCTGACAGTTATCGGTTTTATATAAGTAGCCCATAAGCACCTCAAAGCCCGTGGCTCTGCGGTATTCGGCAACGCTTGCGCTTTTCGGATGATTGCCGTGCATATTTCTGCCTCTGCGGAACATATCCGATTCTTCTTCCGTAAGAGAAGAAAGTATTTTTTCAACGCAGGCACTCTGCCTTTGAGCCGTAACGAACGCTCTTGACATTTTCGTAAGCTCGCCGGGATTTGATATTCCCGTTGATATAAGTCTTTCCCGCACTAAAAGCTCTATTACCGCATCGCCGTAATATGCAAGGGCGGGTATTGAAGTTACGGTATTATCCATTCGTTTTTCCTTTTATATTTATTGATGAGGCGTATCAAAGGCTTCGAGTATACGCCTTGCCGTTTCTTTATCCCTTGATATTGCGTTTTTCAATTCTTCAACGGATGCAAACGCCTGCTCGTCGCGTATGAATTTACAAAATTCCACACGTATTTCCCTATCGTAAAGATCGCCGCTGTAATCGAATATATGCGTTTCGCAGTTTACGCTTTGACCGTTTACCGATGGCCTTACCCCGACGTTTGAAACCCCGCCGTAATAATCGCCGTCGATTATTACCCTGCAGGCGTAAACGCCGTATCTCGGAACGATATGCTCAGGGGGAAAATTCTGGTTTATCGTCGGTGAATCTATCGTTCTGCCGAGCTTTCTGCCGTGTACTACGGGCAGACATACTGAAAAGTGTCTTCCGAGGTACTCGTTTGCCTTTTCCATGTCTCCGTTTTTGATGCATTGGCGGATAAGCGAGGAGCTTACCGTGACGCCGTTCATTTCGTATGCATCTACCATAAATGCCTTTTTGCCGTAGTGTGACAGTATCTGTGACAGAGAATTGAAATCACCCTCGGCGTTTTTACCGAAGCGGAAATTAAAGCCGCAGCATACCGCTTCCGCACGGCACGTATTTATAAGTATCTTTGAGAGAAACTCTTCACACGGTAAGTCCTTTACGCTTTCAAACTCGTAAAGGATGAGATAGTCAATTCCCAAGCGTGCGAGAATTGATATTCTTTCATCCGGCAGGGTTATGCATTTGCCCTTGTTCTTCGGCGTAAAATCGCAAAAGCTCCATACAGCCGTTGCGGTATTCAGCTCTTTTGCGGTGCTTTTGAGCGTGTCGAGGAGCTTTTGGTGGCCCTTATGAACGCCGTCAAAATTTCCTACGGCTATCGACGTGCTGCATTCGATGGTGCTTGCCAAGGAATTGTCTTTTAATCTGATTATCTTCATTTTAAATTATCGGCTTAGCCTTTATATTACTGAATTTTCTGGGATAGGTGTTCGGTGTATGGGATACCTTTTCAATGATTATCAACGCTCTTGATACGGTCTGCTCACCGTCGGTAAGCGAAAACTCCTTTACCTGCGCTATTTTTCCGCCAAGGGTCGTAACTGCCTTGTTACATTCCTTTATATCCTCGTTTGCGGATTTCATAGCGCAGAATATTCCGCCCTTTTTGACAAACGGCAGACAAAGCTCACACAGCATCGGCATTGACGCAACGGCTCTTGCACATACGCAGTCAAAGCTTTCTCTCAAAGGTCCGTTCGCCGCCTCCTCTGCCCTTGCGTGAAGCGTTGATATATTGTTAAGCTCGGCAATTTCTGCCATACGGTCGATAAATACGAGCTTTTTTGCCGTGGAATCAAGGGAAATTACCCTTACGTCCTGCCTTAGTATTGCAATAGGCAATGACGGAAATCCTCCGCCTGCGCCGACATCAAGCACACGGGCGTTTTTCTGAGGTATATCAGCCATTGAAGCGCAGTCTGCAATGTGCTTCAAGATGATACCGTCAACGTCGGTTATTGCAGTGAGATTTACGTTTTTGCCGTATTCGCAAAGCTCCTGCGAAAGACGGTAAAGCTTTTCTGACTGCTCTACAGTCGGCAACGGCAGTGAGCAAAGCTCAAATACGCCGTTCAGCTTTTTATAAAATTCTTCTTGTGTGCATATCGGCATATCAGCTCTCCATACGGATAATATTTGTTTCAGGACAGCTCATAGCAATGCTTCTTTCACGCTTGTGACATGAAAGAACGATCGTTTGAAGCTTGCCCGCTTTTCCCATAGCGGAAAGTAATGCTATGATATTTTCAAGTCTGCCGTCGTCGATGTGTGCAAACGTATCGTCGAATATCATCGGCGGCTTGCCGTTTCTGTAAAGAATATCGGTAAGCGCAAAGCGCAGACAGATATACGCAAGGTCCTCTGTTCCCGAGCTGAATGCGCTTACGTGGCGTGACGTGCCGCTTTCCGTGAAGTATATTCCGTATTCGCTGTCAATTCCGATAGAGCAGTATTTACCGCCCGACAGCTTTTCCATAAATCCGCCCGACAGCTTTGCAAGCTTCGGTGATATTCCGTCACGCAGCGTTCTTGAAGCGTTTTCAAGCGTTTCGTATGCAAGCACGCACGCTTTGTATTCGGAAACACATTCACCGTACTGTGTACGAAGTGACAAAAGCTCATCGGAGATGGCTGACGGATCTTCGACCGTTGCGCAAAGGGATGAATATTCCTTTTCAAGCTGAAGTATCTTTTCGTTGAGAGATTCCGTTGCTCTTTGGAGAAAATCCAATCTTCTTTTCTGCTCGTTTACGTCAAAGCCTTCAAGCTCGCTTGCACGGAGTTTGCCTTTTATTCTCGATCTCATTTCGTCAATGCTTATATGGGCGGTTTCTCTTATGAGCGCCTGAGCAGCAGTGTAGCTTTTTTCAAATTCCTGCTTTGCACAGTTTACGTCCTGCATCGCCTTTTCGGCTTTCTTTGCAACGTCTTCAACGGATGAATCGGTTATTTGCGTAAGGGCTTCAAATTTGCCCGTCTGATCGTATATAGCCTGCTCTGCTTTTGCAATGTCCGTGCGGATGCTCTCACATCTTGACGCCGCATTTTCAATACTCATTCTGCAGTGAGTTATGCTCTGCTCCTGCTCGTTAAGCTCGGAAAGAATGCTTTCGAGCTGCTCACTGTCCTCACAGCCGAATTCCTCAAGGTATTCGCTAAGCTGCTTTTTCACCTTTGATGCGGCAACAAGGAAGAATATACCGATTATTAAAATGAGGAAAATAAATCCTGCAATACGAATATTTTTATATTTTTTCTTAAGTGATGCGACCTTTTCTTCAACCGCAGATCTTCCGCCGTGGGCGTTTATCTTATCAATTATTTCGGCGCTTTCGCTGTATACAGACAGATCCTTTTCCGCATTTTTCAATTCTTCCTCTGCTTCTGTCAGCTCAGTGCGCTTTCTGTTTATATCGTTTTGCAGCGAATAAAGGTCGGCTACGTATTTCGTATCGGGGAAAAATCCGTTCTTCGTATTTTCTGTGAGAACTGCGTCATACGTCTGCTTTGCTGCAACGGCTGCCTGCGACGCTTCGTCAGAGCGTTGCTTTCTTTCTATCTGTGAATACGCGTCGTATTCGTCAAGCTTTGCGGAAATGTCGGATATCGACTTGATGTTATCCTCTTTTTTCTGCTTTGATTGGCGTATCTTGTCCTCAAGATCGAATACTCTTACGTTATCCTGACGGGTTTTTGATAGCCTTATTTCAAGCTCTGCTATCTTTCCGCCGAGCTCGTATATTTTTCCGCCCTTTTTGTTTTTGTAAAGGAGCGAGCAACGAAGCTCGTCAAGTCTTTTCAGCGCCTTTGAGGTGTTTATCATCTCGTCTGCGGAGAAAAGTATGTTTTCAACGGCGTCGGAAAGCTTTGCTCCTTCTACGAACGAGCCGTTTATCTGACCGACGTAGACCGTATTTGAAAATACCTTTTCGTCAACCGACGTAAATATCTCGTGTACGGGCTTGTCCTTGAATACGATAGTGCCCGTTTCGGTATCGGTAACGTATACCTCTTCCTTTACGCCCTTTTGCAAAAGTATGATCTGACGGCGGACTGTGTAATTCTTGTCCCCGTGCCTTATGACCATATATCCGCCTGCGGAATTTCTTCCCCACGGAATATATTTTTCACGTTCCTTTGTATCAAGACCGTAAAAAATGAATTTTATAAACATTCCGAGCGTTGATTTGCCCGTTTCGTTCTTACCCTCTATGATATTCAGACCGTCCGCAAGGGAAAGGGAAAAGTCTGAAAACATACCGAAGGAGTCTATGTGTATTTCTTTTATTATCATCCCTGTACCTCTTACATCTTATAAAGTGCGGAAAGTCCGAGTCTTAAAGCGTTTCTTGCAACTGCGCGCTCTTCTTCGTTTTCGGAATCCAGCTTATCCTTCAAAAGCGAATAGAATGCACCCTTCAGCGTCGGGTCGGATTCAAGCGCTGACGTGTCGTACGTTGCGGACGTTTTGTCCTTTACCTCTACGTAATATAAGCCGGTTATCGCTTGCTCGACAGCTTTTTCGGATATGAGGAGCGACGGAGATACTCTTCCGGTAAGAATGACTCTTAACGACGTGTCCGCATCGTAGTAATTTTCCTTTATCGCCTGAAGAACGAGTGATATGACCTGCGATGTATCCTCGCTTGCACTTATATCGACCTGCAGCTTTTCGTATCTTCTTTTTGTAGAGGGCTTAAGGGCAAATTCTCCTGAGAATTTACCGCCCGTTTTGGAAAGTCTGCCGATTATTACGGATTTTTTGCCGCATTCGTCAAAGCCGCGTCCCTCAGGGCATCCGCTGTATCCGTAATACGTATCCGCCGCCTTATGTACGCCGTCGGAATTATGTATATGACCCAGAGCGATATAATCAAAGCCGGAATTTTCAATATCCGAAACGGATATGGGGCAGGTGCGCGAGTTGGGGGTAAGATCGCCGTGACAGCAAAGGATATTTATTCTGTCGGGATCTGACGGAGAAACGTTTGCAAACGGATTTACGGTCATCGCATCACACGTGAAGGCGAAGCCGTATACGTCGGTTTCAATATCGTCAAATGAAAATTTTGCAACCGACGGAGAATTGAATATATATACGTTTGACGGGAATTTTATACGCGCATAGGGCGAGCTTTCGTTATACGGATCGTGATTGCCGGGGGCAATTACGAAACGGCAATCGGGTGCGGATTCAAATTCCTTTACCATAAGCGCTGCCGTATCCTTAGTTACGTAATCCGTATCGAAAATATCACCCGGCATAAGCATAATATCAATTTTTTCCGTTCTTACGTAGAGCATAAGAGACGTGAACATACCCCTTTGCAGAGCTCTGCGCGCGTTTGCCTTTTGAACGTTTGAAAGAGAAAACGGGCTGTCAAGGTGTATATCGCCGCAATGTAAGATCTTTATCATATATTTTTACCGTTCCTGTTTTTTAATGATTATTTTCCGCCTAATACCGTTTTCAGCAGTAAAAGAGAGGATGCAAATCTGTCGTCGTTGCCTTCTGCGTTGAATACGCACGCAATTACCGTTCTGCCGTCCTTCTGAGCGGCGGAAACGAGGCATTTACCCGCTTCCGTTGTTGTGCCTGTTTTAAGTCCTATTGCGTACGAATAGTAGTAAGGGCTTGACTTTTTTATAAGCTCGTTTGTGTTATTCCACGAATTTTTTTCACCGCTTGCATACGTTACGCTCAGGCTTTCCGTCTTTGCGTACTTCAATATAGTTTCGTTTTGAACAGCCAAAGACGATATTATAAGCATATCGTGAAGCGTTGTGTAGTGGTTATCATCGTGATAACCGTCAGGACATGTGAAATTTGAGCCTGTAAGTCCGTTTTTACTTGCAAAAGAGTTCATTTCGCGGCAGAAATAATTGACCGCTTCCTTTGACGATATACTGTCGTCGTTTGCCATTATTTTTCCTACCCCTGCGGCAACGACGTAAGCGGCATCGTTACCGGACGGCAGAAGCATTGCGGCAATGAGCATATCAAGCGTGAGCTTGTGTCCGCGCTTGATGTATGCAATAGACGATCCTTCGCCCATAAGGCTCAGCTCGTTTCCTGCGGTTATGACCGTTTCTGGTGAGCAGTTTTCAAGTGCTACGAGAGCTGTTATCAGCTTCGTTGTGCTGGCGGGATATATTTTCGTGTCAAGTCCGCCCTTTTCAAATAATATCTCTCTTTTTTCAACGTCCAACAGTGCAACGTGCGTTGCGTTTATCGTGCGATTTATTTCAATGGGAGCATACGTAAAGTCACTCGGCTCGTCCGTTTCAGCATCGGTCTGTACTGACGTTTCCTCAGACGGTGCTTCGGTGGATCCTGCCGATGTGTCTTCCGTTGCTGTAACTTCATTTGAAGTGCTGTTTGCAACATCGGATCCTTGTCCTTCAAATGAGCCGCACGAGGATAACAGAATTACACCTGCAAGTACAAAAGATAATATACTGTATTTTTTCATATTCGGACCTCGCAATTACTTTTTATATGATTTTATAACAATCTTACTTTACATTATATAACATATAATTTACTTTGTAAATATAAAATAAAAGATTTTATTGTAAAGATTTTTATTTCTACCGTGTGTATTCGGCATAATTCGCCAAAAACAAAAAAGATCTCCCCTTGTGAATAAGGGGAGATCAATTCGCAATTATTCAAATGTTGCTCTGTATGCTGCATCCTTCAGTATGTTTACTGTTTCTCTGTTCGATTCAAAGTTATGGTCTATTCCCTGTCTTGGGTCAGCTCTGAATATCGAAGCGAAGATCGTGTATGCCGCAAGCGTAGAGCCGAGCGTTGACGGATGGTATTTGTCAGCGGCAAGCCACAGGTCGATATTAAGACCGTGAGCGCTGTAAACCGATGAAAACGCTTCGCCAACGTGTGCCATTATAGCACCTACCTCATAGCCGATATCGTCGTAAGCTGCGCGGATATGAGATTCCATAGCAACGGTGCCGCCAAGACTGCTTGCTGTGCCGTGGCTGGGATGGAAGCCCCACGTCTGATAGAGTACTACCTCTGCTCCGTACGATCTTATAAGGTTGGTAAGAGTTCTTACGGAAGAGTGGAAGGTTGCAGTGCGCGGTGCGAGAGCGCCCGTACTCTGCTCCTGAATTATAACGTATTCGTATCCGCCCGTTGCAAGAGCCTGATTGACCTCTGCTGCATATTTTCCGCTACCGATATAGTCAGACAGATATGCACCGCCGTGCTCTATCATTCTTACGGTCACGTCATAGCCTGCCGCCTGACAGATAGGTGTAAATCTGCCGTTTGTCATACTGTGATACCATGTAAAGCTGTTACCGATAAACAGTATATCGTAATGCTTGTTCTTGGGAAGCACGGGGCTGTAATCTGCCGTCATCTTTTCAAGAGTGAATTTCTGTGCCGCCGAATTGTTGAACGTGTAAATATCTACGTTTGCTCCGTGTGTAAACGAGCCTGAGTAGATGTCAAGAACGAATTTATTTGAAAGTGCCGAGGACAGAATTACAGAGCCGTTCTTTATGTAAAGATTCCAGCACTGAGCCGCACTTTTGTTCGTCTTGTATATCTGAACGTTTGTTGCATTTGCCGCCTTTGCGCCCGCTACGTCAAGTGAAAGAGTGGGCTTTGCCATGTTCGTTACTGTATAAGAGCCGTCAGCCTGGCGAGTGAATTTCCACATTTCATCGGGCTGATTTTTTGCTGTGTAAAGCAGTACGTTCGTATCTCTTATAGCAACACGCTTTCCGCCAACGCTGAGCGTTGAGTAGAATACGTCGCCGAGGTCGGATTTGGATACCATGTCAACGTAGCTTGCCGAGGTGTTGAGGTTAAACTTCGTAATGTTGAATTTCTGTGCCATGGATTCGGTGAACTCGCCGAGAGCGGCGTTTGCGTAATTGGCATTTGACATTGCCTCAATGTCAAGGACCATATTCACAGATCCTTTGGGGTAAATTACATAATGCTTTCCGTCATCTGCGTAAACGATGTTCCATTTCTGACCGTCAGATCCACTCGGTGAGTATATCTTAACGTCCATTCCGGGCTCAATAAGACCTGCAAGGTCAAGCACCTTATCGTAAGCGAGGTTTTTGATCGTATAGCTTCCGTCAGAATTGCGTGTGAAGTGCCATACCTGCTCAGCAGAGCCGTTTCTTTCAAACGAAACAACGCTGTTCGTGCTGCTGTATACGGGCATAATTACGTTGTCAGCATAGGAAAGACCGATATTTGCATAGAAATCCGTTCCGATATCGAGCACGGGTCTTTCAGCCAACGGTACGTCAACCAATTCAATGTCGGGTGCCTTTGTTTTTTTAGATACGGTGTATTCAGCCATAAGCGTAAGGTCTTCTTTTGTGTATTTACCGTCGAAGTTACAGTCCATGGCTTCAATTCCGAATGAATAAGAGGAGGAGCTGAGATACTTCTTTGCACGGATGATATCCTTTGACGTAAGATACGTATCTCCGTTAAGATCGCCGTTTACTATAAGAGTGAGTGATTCCGACGAGCCGGTAAACGTAATTTTGTATCCCGTTCCGAGCCTCTGATTTACGGATACGTATTTTCCTTCTGTATCCGTTACGTATGCGGTTTCTTCAAAAGCGTCCAAAACGTAATACGCTTTTGAACCTGTGGGGATATTCGATACCGTGTTATTTTTGATAACAAGGTCGGAGCCATCGACCAAGGTGTATGCACCGGCTGTCGTTGCCGATATGAAGTCCTGCTCGGTGCTCAACGTAGCACATACGGAAACCAGCAGAAAAGACATAACCAAGGTCAAAGCTGTAAGTTTTAAAAATAAGCCTGATCGTTTCATAATTACCCTTTCGTGATTATTATTTAAATGTAAGATCCTCATCTTGTTATTGTATCAGTGAAATGTAAAATATGCAAGAACTAAACGAAAAAAATATATAATTTCAGCGTTTTGCACAAAAAAACACGGTATCTTTGTCAAAAAGAACTGACTTGATCCGTGCTTTGTTTGCGTTAATTATCTTAAAGCGTGATACCGATACCGCTTGAGGTGTTCATAATTATTTTTTCGTTCAGATACTGCGGACCGCCTGTGTACGGATCGTACTTGCACAGTGCAGGACCGTCAAGGTCTGCCTTTGTTATAATGCTTTTTCCTGCGGCAAGATGTGCGGCGGCAGAAACGGCGATCTTGCTTTCGAGCATACAGCCTGCCATACATTCAATTCCGTATGTTTCCGCAAGTGCGCATATTTTGAGCGCTTCGTATATTCCGCCCGTTTTCATGAGCTTTATGTTAATGAGATCCGCTGCACGCTCCGTTATTATCTTTACTGCATCTCGTACTGAAAATACGCTTTCGTCAGCCAAAATTGCGGTACGTACGTTTGAGGTTACGTATTTAAGTCCTTCAAAATCATCAGCAGGCGTAGGCTGCTCAACAAGCTCTATATTGAGTCCCTCGGCTTCCATCTGTGATATGATCTGTACGGATTGCTTTGCACCCCAGCCTTGATTTGCATCAACTCTGAGAAGGATGTCCTCTCCTACTGCCAGACGGATCGCTTTCATTCGCTCAACGTCACCTTTTCCATCCTTGCCCACTTTTATCTTCAGCGTTCTGAAGCCCTCGCTGACCGCCTTTTTTGCATCGTTTACCATAACGTCTACGGGGTTTACGCTTATCGTAAGATCGGTCGTGATCTCGCTTTTGCTTCCTCCGAGAACCTTGTAAAGCGGCATATTGCATTTTTGTGCAAAAAGATCGTATATCGCCATATCGACGGCTGCTTTTGCAGACGTATTTTTCTTTATACAATGGTGCAGCTTGTACATTATTCCGTCGAGGTTTTCAATATCATATCCGATTATTGAGGGTTTTATAAAATCCTCAATAGCACCTGTTATAGATGCTTTCGTATCGCCTGTTATAACGGCGGTGGGGGGAGCTTCGCCGTATCCCACGTGGCCTGTATCTGTGAATACACGCACGATTATGTCGTCAACGTGATCTGTTGTGCGTAACGCCGTTTTGAACGGAGTTACAAGCGGAATCTTAATGTTTTCTGTTTTTATATCAACGATCTTCATAATTAATGATTCCCTTCTTTAATCGTTCAGATTTTCGTTTTTGATCTCGTTCAGCTCTGCAAGGAACGTGTCAACGTCCTTGAATTCTCTGTATACAGAGGCAAAACGGACGTACGCGATGCCGTCGATGCTCTTGAGTCTTTCCATCACCATAGTGCCGAGAGCGACAGAAGAGATCTCGTTTTTTGAAGAATTTTTAACGGTATTTTCTATATCCTTTACTATGTTTTCTACCTGTGCAGACGTTACCGGGCGCTTGTGGCAAGCCTTAAGAATACCTCCCATGAGCTTTGAACGGTCAAATATCTCGCGCGTTTTATCTTTTTTTATTACCATAATAGGCATCATTTCCACGTATTCAAACGTAGAAAAACGGTTTCCGCACTTTATACATATACGGCGTCTTTTTATACTTGTATTATCCTCAGTGTGACGGGAGTCAACGACCTTGGTATCTTCGTATCCGCAAGAAGGACATTTCATTTTGTCTTACCATCCTTTATTATTAATACGCTTTTATTATACGATATTGATCTTGAATTTGTCAAGATTAAACCAAATAAAAACATCAATATATAGTGAAAAACGGCTAAAAATCGCTTTTTAAACAATTTTATATTTTTCTGTTGGTCGAATATATAATGTATAATTAAAATATACACTCAAAGACACGCACGGCTAAGTGTGAAAAAGGGAGAAAAAAGTGAAAAAAGGTATTGACAAAAGGGAATTAATGTGGTAATATTTACGAGTCGCCGCGAGAGAGCGGTAACGACTCGGTCCTTGAAAATTGAATAACAGACGAGATAAGAAGTGAAGTATAGAGCAGAAATGCAAGATATAGAACGAACAAAGAATCTCGACAATTCCTTTTAGAATCACATATAGTGAAGACATCCGGACACGACGGATGTCAAAAGAAATACTCTTACAAAAAAGTAAAGAGCAACAGAACAAACTCAAGATTTGATCCGCTGCCTGAGGGCGGCGATTAGATACAAATATTTAGAGAGTTTGATCC
>JAFYMA010000101.1 GCA_017556845.1 Clostridia bacterium
ACGATCTGCAGCAGTTCTACGCCAACCTAAAGAAAAACTGCAGACTCCAATATGCTGACACGATAGGCTCGGAGGTATCTTCCAAATCAATGACAACCTGTGGGAAGGAAGCTTCTATCCGAGAATGCCCGACAGCAAGAGAAAGAAGTTCAATGTCTATGCAAAGACAAGAAAAGAATGCGAGGAAAAGCTCGCCACGATGATAGCCGAGAAGAAAGCAGAAATCGCAGCCGAGAAGAAAAAGATAAAAAAGGCATAACGCAAAGAGGGCTGACCAAGCGGTCAGCCCTCAAAATTTGCATCGCAGTAGGCAAAGAAAAAAAGCTTTGAGAATTGCTCTCAAAGCCTTTTTTGGTCCGAGTGACTGGATTTGAACCAGCGGCCTCGACGTCCCGAACGTCGCGCTCTAGCCAAACTGAGCCACACCCGGATAGGTGAAAATGGGTATTTTTTGTAAGTGGTCAAACATGTGGTCAAACCACTTACATCGGGATTATTATTAAGTTAGCGACTACCGAAATAGTCAATATTTTCAAGGGTTCTCGGCGTTCTCGGAAATCGCAAAACACAAGTCGGCGACTGCGTCCCGAACCAAGCGCTCTACCAAACTGAGCCACACCCCGATATTTTATTGTATGATTGCTTTTGGATTCTTACAATAATCAAAACGTGCTGATATTTTATCACATCGTTGGCGGTTTGTCAAGACGGTTTTAAAAAATTTACAAAGGCATTACAGCTCTATTCTGCTTCCTGTGGGCAGATATTGCAATCTGCCGTGCATTTTTTCTTTGAGAAATTCATACTGTGCCGTACCTGTGCAATGTGCCGTATAATACTGTGTATCAAATGACAGCAAAATATCTGCATATTTTTCCAAAATATCCGAATTCATAGTCGGATCAAGCTTTGTAAAATGAAATCCGCCGATAAAAATATCAGGTTTGAATGATTCTATGATATTAAGCACTCCGTTATGCGAGCATCCGCTGATCAATATTCGTTTGCCGTTTTCCGTTATTTGCAGATACTGCTCGTGCAAAAACGGATCGGCTATAAATCCCTCTTTTCGTTTCAGCGTAAGTCCGTATGCGTTTTCGCCGTATTTTTTCTCCTTGCCGTTAAGAGAATAAAGAGTCAGCTCATCATCAATACAAACGCAGCCGTCGGTAAAGAACAATCTGGCGGAGTTTTTCAGCTTTCCGTTCAGTCCGATATACTTTTCCGTACCGTTATAATGCTCGCCAAATGCGTATTTGCTTATATACACGGGTGCCTTCTTATTCAAATTCAAAAAAGCCTCAAGGCCGCCGCCGTGGTCATAGTGGCCGTGTGACAACACAGCCGTATCTACCGTTTCAAGATCCACGTTCAGCACATTTGCGTTTTTAACGAATGAGTCCGTCTGTCCCATATCAAAAATAATATTATGGCTTTTTGTCTGTATATACAGACTCAATCCGTGCTCGCATATCAGCTTTTCATCGTATACAGTATTCTCTGTCAATGTCGTGATATTCATATTCATTCTTCCTTTCGCACGGCAATGACACCATTATATACGCGATTTTTGCTTATGTCAACCGTAAATCCGTTTTTTCAACAACCGTTTATTTTTCAATACACTTTTTTAACATATGAGAAACTCACATTCAAAAAATATATGATATAATTGCGAATGTTTTGTTAATAACGCCTTATCAAATCAATTCGGAGGAATTTTGAAAAACAAAGAACCGAAGATAATATATTACAGTGATGAGCTGAACGACGAGTTTTCGAGTGCAAAGATCACCGCCAAGGAGATCGGCGACGATTACGTATACGTTCACACGTCGTTTTTCAAAAAGATCACTCATTTTTTCTGGTACAGGATCATCGCTTTACCAATAGCAACGGTATATCTTAAATTATCGTTTCATCATACCATAAAAAACAGAAGTGTTCTTAAGCCGTACAAAAAAACAGGTTATTTTTTATTCGGAAATCACACTCAGGATATTGCCGACGCCCTGATACCGACGCTGACCGTTTTTCCGAAGAGGGCGTACGTTATCGTTCATCCGAACAACGTATCTATGCCTTTTTTGGGCAGAGTTACTCCTTCCATGGGCGCATTACCCCTGCCCGATACAAAAAAGGCATCACGAAATTTTTTACACGCGATAGATCAGCGATACAGTGAAAACAACTGTATTATGATATATCCGGAGGCACATATCTGGCCTTATTATACTAAGATACGCCCCTTTTCAGAGGATTCGTTTTACTATCCGTTAAAGCACAACGCCCCCGTTTTTTGCTTTACGAATACGTATCAGAAGCGGAGATTTTCAAAAAAGCCGAAGATCGTAACATACGTTGACGGCCCGTTTTTTCCGAGCAGCGATGCATCTGCCCGCGCAGCTCGCAAGCAGCTGCGTGACGCGGTCTACAGCTGTATGACGGAGCGAGCAAAAAACTCAAGCGTTGAATACATTCAATACAAAAAGAAGGATAAAACCTGATGATAAACATACTTTTCGCCGGAAACCACGGTGTTTTTGACGGTATGCTTACGTGTGCCCTTTCTATTTTCAAGCGCAGTCAGCTTAAGGAAAACGTTGCTTTTTACGTTCTTACGATGGATGTATCGCACATTTCACCGTCATACACGCCCGTTACAGACTCTCAAATATCATTTTTTGAAAGCGTAATACGTCAATACGGAGATCACAGCGTTAAAAAAATAGACGTGACCGATCTTTATATGGCTGAGTTTTCGGGTTGCCCAAATGAGGGAGCGTATTGCTCACCTTACACGCTTATCCGTCTTTTCGCAGATAAGATCGACGGTATTCCCGATAAAATACTGTATTTGGACGTTGACATAATGTTCAACCGTGACATACATCTGCTTTACGATATAGACGTAGACGGCGTTGAATACGCAGCAGCACGCGATCATTACGGAAAATATCTTTTAAATCCCAACTACGTAAATGCAGGCGTTTTGCTGTTCAACTTGGGATATATGAAAGAAACGGGCATTCTCGAAAAAGCACGCGATCTGATAAAAACAAAAAAGCTGACGTTTGCCGATCAAAGTGCTCTTATACGATCCACAACGAAGAAAAAAATGCTTCCGCAGAGATTTAACGATCAGAAATTTCTGCACAAGCACACCGTAGTAAGACATTTTTCCAAAAGACTGTTTTACCTTCCTTATCCCCACACGGACAATATCAAGCAATGGCAGGTAAGCAAGGTGCATAAGGTGTTCGGTTATTACGAATTTGACGATATACTTTACGAATATATCTATTTAAAGAGAAAATACACTCAGGAGTTAACAAATGGGTCATAAAACCATACACGTTTTCTACGCTTGTGATGAAATTTTTTTGAAATACACCGTCGTTTCAATAACATCGCTCATAGAAAATGCATCAAAAAAATATAACTACAAAATACATATTCTGCACACGGATATACATTCCGAGGCAAAAAAGCTCATATCCGATTTAAAAAGCGACCGATTTGACATCACGTTCGACGACGTAACGTCTTATCTTTTGTCGCTCAAGGATAAATTGCCAATAAGAGATTACTACACAAAAACCACGTATTTCCGTCTTTTTATAGCTGAAATGTATCCCAGAATACAAAAAGCCGTTTATATAGATTCCGACACGGTAATTCAAGGCGATATATCCGAGTTTTATAACGAGGACGTAAGTAAATACTATGTAGGTGCGTGCGTTGAGCGTGTAATGGTGCAGACGGATATCTTCGGCACATACGTTGAAAAGGTCATCGGCATAGACAGAAACAAATTTTTCAATGCGGGCGTTCTGCTTATCAACTGTAAAAAATTCCGCAGCGAATACGTGCTTGAGCAGTTTATTGAATTACTCGGTCAGTACAGCTTCGTTGTCACGCAGGACGAGGATTATCTCAATATCATATGCAAGGATAAGGTCAAGTACATTGATTCCATATGGAATACGCAAACGTATCTCGTTGCACCTTATTCGGCAAGCGAAGCAAAGCTGATACACTACATAATGCAAAACAAGCCCTGGCACTACAAGGGCTGTATGTACGAGGACGTGTTCTGGCGTTATGCTGAAAAAACGGCTTGCTATGAGGATATTTTAAAAGAACTTAACGGATATACGGAAGAAGAGCGCCAAAGGGACGCTGAGGCTATTGCCCGTCTTGCACAGATCGCACAGGACGAGATCGACCGTGAGGACAACTACTTAAACGCCGTAGTCCGTGCATCGCTTGCCCCGGACAGACTTCAGGTTCTTAAAAAGATAGAGCTTTACGAGCGTGAGGGCAGATTTGACGAGGACGTCGAAGAAGATCCCCCCGCCCCCGTTCTCTTGCCCGATAAGATAGAATACATAAAGAAAGACCCCGTATCGAAAATAAAGACCGCTGTTGCGTACGCCGTTGCACATATGTTCGTAAACAAGCAGATCAAGGCAAAAAATCTCATTATAAAAGAGATAAAGGGGCTTGAAAACATCAACGCCCTGCAAAGCGGTGCGATCATCACGTGCAATCATTTCAACGCCTTTGACAGCTTTGCAATGCAGCTTACGTACGAGGCATCGAGCCAGAAGAAAAGAAAGTTTTACAGGATAATACGTGAGGGAAATTACACGGGATTTCCCGGATTTTACGGTTTTCTTATGAGAAATTGCGATACTCTGCCGCTTTCCTCAAACAGCAGAACGATGAGAAAATTCGTAAGAGCAACGGATACTATTCTACAAAACGGTGATTTTATTCTCGTTTACCCCGAACAGAGCATGTGGTGGAATTACCGCAAGCCGAAGCCCTTGAAGGAGGGCTCCTTCAGTATGGCTGTGAAAAATAAGGTCCCCGTTCTGCCGTGCTTCATAACGATGAACGACAGCAAAATAATGGGAGGCGACGGATTTTTCGTACAGGAATATACAGTGCATATATCCCCTGCAATATATCCCGATCCTTCAAAAACATACAGAGAAAATGCACAGTACGTTATGGAAGAAAACTACCGTGTATGGAAAGAGATATACGAAAAGGAATACGGCATACCACTGACGTATACAACAGAAAAAGCCTGAAACACCGTCCGCAGTTGGTAATTCCATCTGCGGACTATTCATTTTTTCTGCAATGTGAATTATGAATGAGCCGAAAATCGAATCTAATTAAAAAAGCTGTTGCAAGTGCGATTTTTCGCACTTGCAACAGCACTTTTTTATACAAGTTACACTGTTGCAAGAATTATTTCAACATATATGCGATTGTTGTCATTGTCGTCTAAAGATATAGCTATCATATTATTAAAATCATCAGTCAGTTCCCAAAATCTAGAAGTCTTATATAAGTCATACCCATATTTTTTCAATGAATTTGCATATTCATCGAGTATTTCATAGCAAGCTTTACGTTCTTCGTCGGTAGAATACATCTTATTCATAGAACCAATTACATACACATTCGGAGCGTAATCAAATCTTGCATTATGCCAGTCTGCTTCTTGATCGCTATACGGTAACGGTTCGGGGAGCATTTTTTCAAAACCGTATTTGCCCCACTGCGAATAATCAATAGACGGGTCTTCCGGAGGGATCGTCAATGTATGTCTCGTCGCTTCGGGAGCTTTTGTTTCTTCTTCAGGTGCAGATGTTTCGGGGACTTGCGTAGTGTCCTCTACGGGAGCTTCCGTTTCGGGCATCTTCGTCGTGTCCTTTGCAGGAGCTTTCGTTTCGGGAGTCGTTGCAGGTGAATTTGTTATGGGTGCGTCGGTTACGGGTGCATCGGTAATAGCAGCGTTTGTTGCGGTATCCTCTGTAGGCTCGCTTTCATCGGGTGTGTCTGTCTGACGGTCTGTTGCCTTTTCCGTCTGCTTTTCGGTTGCTTGGGGTGCATTTGTCTGTGTTGCCTCAGTTGTCGTGCTTGTGTTTTCTTTCGTTGCATCGTCATCGCCGTCACATGATGCAAATGATAACGCCATAGAGAAAACAAGTGCCAATGAAACAGTTGAAATAAATGCTTTTTTCATTTTTTCGTCTCCTTTTTTGTAATGATAATTTATCAACATTGAATGACAGTATACCACAATATATGCCGAAAACATGACATTAATAAAGTCGTAATATTAAAAAAAAAAAAACGATATATTAACATTTTGATAACGAGCGCGGATGTTTCAACACAACATATAGTGTTTGACACACCCGCGCCGTTTCGTTTTCACATACCGTTTTAGTGGACGGATCAAATTTAATGAGCTGCGGTCATTTTGACAGTACAGCGTAAAGCTCCTTGATGCTTTCGGCTGTACTGTCGGCATTTTTTATCAGCTGATCACAGTCACCGTATCCCCACAGTACAGCTATTACCGGGATCTTACATATACGCGCCCCTTCAACATCCGACATCGTATCTCCGACCATAATGATGTTATCGAGATTTTGGCAGTTTTGCATAAGGTGTTGAATGACTTGATGCTTTTCCCGCCTCGTTCCGTCATCTCCCGCCCCGCAGATACATTCAAAATACTCATAAAGTCCGAAATGGCGCAGTATCTCCACGGACACCGTCTGAGGCTTTGCGGTAGCTATAAAAAGTCTGTGACCGTCGTTTTTGAGCTTGGACAAAAGAATTTCGATATTGTCATACGGTCGGTTTTCAAATTTTCCCACCGTATTATATCTTTTTCGGTAGACCTTTATTGCCTCGTCAATTTTGTCATTCGGAATGCCGAATTTTTCAAAGCTCTTATACAGCGGCGGCCCGACGAACGAGCGCAGCTCACGTCTGTCGGGTGCTTGCATACCGAAATGCTCAAACACAGTCTGTGCACATTTCATTATTCCCTCTCCGGAGTCCGTCAGCGTTCCGTCAAGGTCAAAAAATATACATTTTTTCATATTTATCAATACAGAAGATACTTTGCGTTTCTTTTTGCAAAGTCCTCAGCCTGCGCGTTCCATTTGTCCATTATTTCATCGGCAGAAAGAATACCGTCCCGCACGTCCGTATTTCCCGTAGAAAGATCTATATGGTAATGCGCCCCCTCTTTCGACGGCTGTCTGAATGAAAATTCATTCGGGTACATATTTTGAACGGTGCGTATAATGGTCACACCCGTTCTTACAGGCTCAAATGCATCTCTGTCTGTAACGTGAAGATTTACGCCGCACACAAGCTCGCCGGGATACTTTGAAAATGACGGAATAAACAGTGCAGGGCTGAATTTTACCCCCTTTAATCCCTTTCCGTTCATCTCTCTTGTAAAGCGGTGAGGATCAATATACGGTGCGCCGATGGACGTAAACGGGCTCGTTGTTCCTCTGCCCTCGGAAATATTCGTTCCCGAAAGCATACACGTTCCGTTGTATACGACTATTGATTCCATAGTAGGCAAATTCGGGCTCGGCTTTACGAACGGCATCTGCGTATCTTCAAAATACATATCACCTCTCCAGCCGTTCATTTCAACCACGTGCAGATCACAGCCTATTCCGTACTCGCCGTTATAAAACCGTGCAAGCTCGCCCAGCGTCATACCGTGGCGGATCGGAACGCTCGTCATACCGATATATGACGAATATTTCATATCAAGGCAGTTACCCTCTACTCTGCCGCCGATGGGGTTAGGTCTGTCAAGCAGAACGAGCGGCTTTTTGACCTTTGCGCACGTCTGCATTGCGCAAAACAGAGTTGAAGCGTACGTAAAATAACGCGAGCCTACGTCCTGCATATCAAAAACGACTATATCTATTCCGTCCATAACGCCCGTCATATCCTCGCCCTGATCCTCCTTACCC